>JBDHKT010000506.1:0-3882 GCA_039586255.1 Gemmatimonadota bacterium
GAACGAGATCGAGTTCGACACCTCTAGATCCGAGAAGCTCGGCGATCGCCGAGGCTCCCGCGAGTCCACCGATCTCCTCGTCGTGCCCGAACGCCAGGTAAACGGTCCGCTGCGGCCGGACGCCCTGCTCGATCAGCATCTCCGCCGCTTCCAGGATCGTGATGAGGGCGGCTTTGTCGTCCAGCGCGCCCCTGCCCCAGACGTAGCCGTCGGCAAACTCGCCGCGGTATGCCGGCTGCTTCCAATCCGATTCGGTGCCCGGCTGTACCGGCACGACGTCTATATGAGCCATGAGCAGGATCGAGCCCAGGCTCGGGTCGCCCCCCAGGCAGTGGAACAGGAGGCTGTAATCTGCTACGACCTCGGGCCCGCACACGCGATGCACGCCCGGGTAGGTCTCGGCCAGGTAGGCGTGGAAATCGAGGAACGCACCCCCGTCGAACTGAGTGGAGTCCTCGTGGGAGACGGTGCGGAAGCGTACAGCGCCGGCCAGGTGCTCGGCGACCGCCTCCTCATCCACCTCGATCCTCGTAACCGGCTCGACCTCAATCTGCCGCGAGGCGAGGCGTCCCGTGCGCACGACCAGAACGACAACCAGGATCACGAGTGCGGCCAGGACGAACAGCAGGATCTTTTTCATTCGGAGTGCACCACCCTCCCGCCGGAATAGACGATTCTCCCGCCGACTATGGTGATTTCGACGAAGCCGCCCAGCAGTTCGCCGGGCCTTTCGCTCCCCACCACCAGCGGATCGATGTCCATCACGGTGATGTCCGCCCACTTGCCCGGTTCCAGCACTCCGGTCTGGTTTTCCAGGAAAGCGCTGGCCGCGGCCCAAACGGTATAAGCACGCAACGCCTCTTCTGCGGTCACCGTCTCTTCGGCATACCAGCCACCCTCCGGCTGCAGATCCCAATCGCGTCGCGTGACCGCAGCGTGCAGGCTATAGAAGATGTCATGATCCGAGCCGGGCAGATCGGAATTGAAGGTCAACGGAACGCCGGTTTGGCGCATCGTGCGCCAAGCATAGGCACCCCTGATACGTTCCGGACCGACTCGATCCTCGGCCCAGGTCTTGTCTTCGACTGCATGGGGCGGCTCCATCGACGCGATGAGGTCGAGCGATGCGAAGCGCGCGAAGTCATCCGGGTGGACTATCTGTGCGTGCTCGATGCGATGGCGGTAGTCCCGCGCGTCCGGGTGGGCCTCATATACCTCTTCGATGAAATCGAGCGACGCACGGTTCCCGGCATCACCGATGGCGTGTATGCAGATCTGGAATCCACCGCTCATCATCTCGGCGAAAAGCTCCCTGTTGAAGCCGTACCGATCGCCCCCCACACCACTGTAACCCGGCGTATCCGAGTAATCCTCGAGCATTTCCGCTCCCCGCGAACCAAGTGCCCCGTCGTAGAAGGCTTTGACGGAACGCGTGATGAGCATGCGCTCGGTGTCGTGGTCGGGACCACGCTCGAGCCATTCGTGCAGTAGCGGCTCGTCCCGCCCCGCCAGCATGGCGTAGACGCGGATCGGGAGATGCTCTCTGGCCTCGAGGTTCTCGAAGGCCTCCATCAGTGCGGCGTCGGCGCCCGCTTCGTGCACCGCCACGTAACCCGAGAGCGCCATCGCCTCCAACCCGGCGAGGACGTGCGATTCCAGGCGCTCCTGTGTCAGCGGCGGAAGCGCGGCCTCGAGGAGCCGGGTCGCGTTGTTCACCAGTATGCCGGTGGGGTTGCCGTCACCGTCCTTCAGGATCTCGCCTCCGGTGGGCGCTTCGGTCTCCGCTGTGATACCGGCGAGCTCGAAGGCGAGCCTGTTCCCCCAGGTCGCGAATCCGTGAAGGCCACGCAGGATGACCGGGTGGTTCGGGACCCGCTCGCTGAGCAGCCGGTTGTCCGGATAACGGTTCGCCCACGCGCCCTCATCCCAACCCCAGCCGACGATCCATTCTCCAACCGGGACCTCCACGGCGGCGGCCGCGACCGCTTCGATCGCCAGTTCCGGCGAGGTGACGCCCATCAGGTCGATCCGCTCGAGGTTGGCGCCCAGTCCCGCGATATGGACGTGCGAGTCGACCAAGCCGGGCAGCACCGTCGACCCGTCCATGTCGAGCACCTCGGTATCATCCCCGCGGTATTCACTCGCCCCTGCGTTGCTTCCGACGTAGACGATCCTGCCGTCGCGGACGGCGACCGCCTCCGCGTCGGCGTGCCAGCCCTGGGCATCGAACGGCGCATTCGCCGCCGGTGTCCCGTCGAGCGCCGGGTCGTCCCAGCTAAGCGTGTAGACGCGCCCGTTCACTAGCAGCAGATCCGCGGGCTCGACTCCCACATATGGCCAGACCAGTCACCGCGGCTCGAATCCGTGAGCGACAGCAGGGTGAGTTGGAGCTGTTCATGTTTTCGGTCTCCATCGTCAGTTCGCGTCCTTGAGGACAAGCTCGACTCGGTCTGTCTTGACGTTGACCCGCACGTCCGCGCTGAGCCCGAAAGTGACCGCCGCCGCCTTGATCATGGTGACCTCGTTCTCATGCAGCTTCTTGTCGGCGCCGGCTATGTCCACCAGGTCACGGATAATCGAGCGTAGCTTGTCCTTGTTGCCGCCGAGGAAGTGGAGGACGTTTATCGTGGACTGCAGGTAGAGTCCATAGCGACGCTCGGTCGAATCGAGCGATCGATGCAACGCCATCACCTCGCCCCAGATCTTCTCGAAATCACTAAGCGAAAAGTCAGGCATCCACTGCCCGAACTTCCGCATGAAGGTGCGTTGCTCCTCGGGGTCCAGGTCGTTGTCCGCCAGCAGGGCGATCCCGAGGTACAGGTTCACCAGGTCGTGGGCCGAGGTCCACTCCGGGCCCAGCCGCACCCCGGCGGGACCGGGACGACCGGGGTGCGGGATTTCAAACTCGTTCATTGCACCTCCGCGTCCGTGGCAGAGGCCTCTTCCTCCGGCCTCGGCCGGGCCGGCCAGCCCGCCCGCAGGTCATTCCAGTGCAGGATCGTGTTAAGCACCAGGGCATGGCTGCCCTGCGTCTGCCAGCGCCAGAACGGTCGGTTGGCGAACAGCACCACGTGCCCGTCTCCGACCGGCACATCTATAACCGCCGGTGTGCCCGCGATCTCCTGCTCGCCGCGGAGCATCCCGCTCATGAGGACGTCCGTGTCAGCGAAGCTCAATACGACGCGTGGGACTTCGTTCTCCCATATCTCGTCCTTGAGCCAGTCGGGAATGTAAGGGCTGCTGAGGTCATCGCTGACACTGAACACTGGCGCCTGGCTGAAGTACACGGCTACTTGGTCCTGATAGCCGTAGGCGATCGGGCTCGACTCGTCCTTCACAACCGTCTCGAGGACCGTGCCGCGGGCCAGCAGTTCGCTGGTCCGTCGGATGCTGACCCGTCGGGTGATCGCCATATCGATGGGGAACGCTGCGGTGGTACCCTCGGTAATGAAGACGCCGCCGCCGTCGATGAACGCCTTGAGGTTCTTCAACCCGTCATAGCCCATGCCGCGGCGCACGTCATCGGTCTGATCGATGATCCCAATGCTGGAATACTCCTCGCTTCGCACCCAGGGAATCGGATCGCCGACATCGGTTGTGCCCGCAACCAGCGTCTGCGGGTTCGCCCTGGCCCGCGGCATGACGATCACGTCCAAGCTCGTCGGATCGAGCGATGCCAGGTCCTGCTCCGACAGATATGTGTAGGGAATCCCGATGCGGTCGAAGGCGAGCCGCCACCAGCCGGCATCCTGCGGCGTGGAGACCCAGGTGTGGACCAGCGCGACGCGCGGGACTTCGACCTCGTGAGTCGCCACATCGGGCTCACCGCGAACGCCATTCACACTGAGGCCCAAATCCCGAGCCGCCGACTCGAGACGATCG
>JBDHKT010000507.1:0-2317 GCA_039586255.1 Gemmatimonadota bacterium
ATTCATCGCGTTCCACCCTGGGGCTCTCTGAAGCGTATCTCTTGCTGCACAAAGCGATCTTGCGGACCGGGGAAAGTGACTCGCGCAACGTACAGGCCGGGCGCGATCGACTCCATGGTCGGGGTGAGCTCTGCTCCGCGCGGGTCCGTCGGCGCTCCACACGGGCTGATCAGCTGGACGCCGTAGGTGCGACCGCCCCGGCCTTCGATGAGCAAGGCGTAGTCTCCGCTCGCTTCGTCGTACGTGTAGCGGACGATGCGGAGCTCGGTCGCCTCCTGTCCTTCCTCGGGCTGAGGTCTGCGCGGGCTCGCCGAAATGCCCGGTCGATAACGGACCGTGACCTCCGCTCTACCATCCACCGCGAGCATCGTTTCGGGCTGGACGCCGTCGGGTCGTTCAGACGCCTCGTACGCTATCGACTCGCCGTTGGCCAGCACATCCACGACGCGTGACCCCGGAGAGAGGACCGGGGCGAAACGGACTGTGAGCGGGTCGCCTTCGCCGTCGCGTGTGAACCAGGCGGTGAACGCGTAAGCGGAGGTTTCCCCGCAGGCGGCGCCCGAACCCTCGTGATAATGGCGTATCACGATGTCCACCGTGTTCGATCCGACGGGATACTTTCGCACCGCGAGGGCTCGCCAGTCGGCGGGCAGCTGCGGCGCGAAGCTGAACGCGTTGCGCGGCGCGTCTGCCGAGAGCCCGAGCATCCCACGGAAGAGCGGGGTCGGGATCATGCTCGTGGCGAAGAACTGGTGCGGCACTGTGGTGTCGAGGGTCCTGCGGTAAGCGCCCGATTGCAGCTCCGGATTCCGGCCCAGCGCGTCGTAGAAGGTGGACCGCGCGTTGGCCCATAGCGCGTCGTAGCCGGCGTGGGGGCGGCCGTAGTTGTAGAGCGCCCAGCCGGCGAACCCGGTCACGAACCCCCAGACGGTCCCCATGTTGTACTGCAGGGGATGGTAAAGCTCGTGATCCCAATCGAGCATGCGAGCACCCCAGTCGGAGAGCAGGCGGTGCGAGGCGAGTGCGTCCATGTAGCCCTGGGCGCGCTCGCGGTCCAGCAGCCGGAACGACATCGCCGTCGCCGGCCACACCGTTACGGCCGGATTCGTCGCCCCGTCCTCCAGCACGCCGAACGCGTACAGCCCCTCGTCATCTATATAGTACTCGCGCTCGAGGTTGCGTTTGGCCGTCTCGAAGTGTCGCACCGCCTCGTCTGCCATCTCCGTTTCGCCTACGGCGGCGGCCAGGTCGGCGACGGCGCGCAGACTCTCGACCCAGATGCCCGCCAGGTAGATGTCCTGGTGCAGGCCCGCACCGAGAGCACCCACCTCCACCGCGCCGAGGCCGGCGGCGGTGTTATCGACGATCATGTCGCCGTCGCTGTCGCTGGCCAGCCCCCAGCGGTAGGCGTCGGCGACGGCGTCCCAGCTGTCGCGGACGAACGCGGTGTCCGCAGTCTGCAGCCAGTACTGGTGGAGCGCCACCACCCAGTAGGGCGTCGTATCGGCGTGGTAGTAGGCGTAGGGGAAGTCGCTGTACCAGTTCTCGCGTGTCCGCTTGGCCGACTGGGTGACCTCGTGTGGCATCTTGCCGTCGTCGCGGCGGTTGCGGCGCTGGAAGTCGAGGCCGTGCCTGGCGAGCTCGAAGCCGCCGTAGGGGAGGATGCCGAGGATGTTGATGGATGCGTCGCCGCCGAAGAACCAGCCGAAGCCGGGTCGGCGGCCGCGCCCCGAGAGCCCGTAGCCGGCGACGAGCCCGCAACCGAGGTCGGGGTTGCAGGCGAGCGCCTCGTCGAGGTTCACCTTCGCCCACTCGAGTGCCAGGCCGAGGTCGTGGTCGGGCCCGCGGACGGAAGCGAAGCTCTCGCGGATCTCCCGCGCGTGCTCGACCCGCTGGTCGTAGTAGTCGTGAGCCTTCTCGAGCAGCCGCGAGTAGACTTCCGACAGCGAGTCGCGGGGCATGATGCCGCCGGCGATGACGATCGGTATGAATTCGTCCTTCGCGCGCTCGGGGTCGACGGCGATACGGAAGACCGATGGCGCGTCGGGCGTTGCGTGTGCCGGATGCGTCGACCCTTCCGTGGTAAACGGCGAGCCGATGAAGCCGTTGTACTCGCGCCGGCTCTCCGAGAGGATGAAGCGGCTGTTAGCGCCGTCGTAGAAGGCGTACTGGCCGCCGATCCCCGCGGGCCACATGAGGTCGAGGTCAGCCTTGAACGAGGCCACGATCTCCAGCGGTTGCACCGCGCTCACGTCCAGCAGGACGATCATTCCCGGCTCGTGGAGCGGGACCAGAAAGTGCTGGCGGACGGTGAAGG
>JBDHKT010000030.1:0-9461 GCA_039586255.1 Gemmatimonadota bacterium
AACCGTTCGCCTCCAGCCACTCCAGGTCGCCCTCCTCCACCGGGCGGCTGAACTCGAGTAGCACCCAGTTTCGCATAGCCGGCGCCTCGACTCCCGTTGCCGGGGCAACCGCACCCGGTGGTTCGGGCGCGACGTCAGGACCGTCCACCTCCGGTGCGCCAGCTTCCGGCTCCGCTGCCGCAGCGGCCTCTTCCGAAACGGCTCCGCCCTCGTCGGCTATCACAGCCTCCGCCGCCGGGGCCGCCTCGTCCGTACTCTCCGCGGTGCGCTCGACCGCCCTGCAGCCCAGGTGCGTCACCGTGAGTGCCAGCACGGCGATCCGCCACGTCTGTGTTGATATCGACATCCGACCCTCCGGCAAACTCCCTCCCAAACCCAACTGTCTATCGTGCCAACGATCTTCGCGTAGCCCGTCAGCACCCCTCCCTCTACAAGGATGCGGCCCAAGTAGTCGTGACCGAAGCGGGTCCGAATGTACTGCTCGATCGGCTCGCCCAGGTGTGCCGCGACCAGGCCGGCGATAACGCCGGCGTGAGTCACGAGCAGCACTGCTTCGCCACCGTGACGCGCCTCTAACCCATAGACGAACTCCACCGCCCGCTCCTGCACATCACGCCAAGACTCGCCGCCGGGATAGTGAAACTGTCCGAGTATCGCATCGCTCGGCAGTAAGCTCCATACCTCCGGGAAGCTGAGCCCGGTGAACTCGCCGGCATCGATCTCGGCGATGGACTGTGCCAACTCGATGGGGACAGGTCGATCGAGCGTCTCCTGCACGAGGGCCGCCGTCCTCTGCGCCCGTTCCATCGGGCTCGAGTAGATGCGTGCCAGATCACGACCCACCAGATGCCGGGCGACCTCCACCGGTTGTTGCCAACCCGATTCGGTGAACGGCGAATCCGCCCGCCCGATCAGAATCTGCCGGACGTTCGCCTCCGTTTCGCCATGTCGCATCACATAGATCTCCACCGCCATGGCCCAATCCTAGGCCCCTGACGGCCCCTGACAAGGGCGGCTGACCTCCCTTGCTACCTCGACACCTCTCGCCTTACGTTGCCGCCGCTTCCAACACCACGGGCCCCAGAAACGAGCTACCGGGAGAGCCACACATGGTATACACCGCCGTCATAGCGATGTACGTCCTCCTACTGTTCGGCGTCGCCATCTCCAAGTCGCGCCGCATCAAGACCCAGGAGGATTTCATGGTGGCCGGGCGCCACGTCCCGGTCATGATGCTGGTGGGAACGCTGGTCTGCACCTGGATCGGCTCCGGCAGCCTGTTCGGTGGAGCCGGGCTGGCCTTCAGGATGGGGTTCTCACAGCTGTGGATGAGCGCCGGCGCCTGGGTTGGGATCGTCGTCGTCTACTTCCTGGCGCACCGAGTCCGCCGGATCGCCGAGTACACGGTCCCCGACATTCTCGAGAAGCGCTACAACAAGTGGGCCCGCGTCTTCGGCACACTCGCCGTCATCATCGCCTACGTGTCGATCGCCGGCTACCAGTTCCGCGGCGGCGGCCGCCTTCTGAACATCATCACCAGCGGCGGTGTCAGCCCCGAGCTCGGCGCGATGATCACCTGCGGCGTGATCATAATGTTCACTCTGCTCGCCGGGATGGTCTCCATAGTCTCGATCGATGTTTTCAACGGCATCGTCATGATCGGATCGGTGGTCCTGGCCGTCCCGTTCGCCCTGAACGCCGCCGGTGGCTGGACCGGTGTGGCCGAGGCTATCCCCGCCGACCACTTCGCCGCTTTCGGCAACAGGAATTGGATCTGGGCCGTGGGCGTGTTCTTCCCAACGTTCTTCCTGCTCTTGGGCGAAAGCAGTATTTACCAGAAGTTCTTCTCGGCAGAAAGCGAACGCGCCGCGCGCCGGGCCGTCATCGGGATGATCATCGGCGTGGTGGTGATCGAGACGTTGCTCGCCGCCGTTTCAGTTATCGGATCAGCGATCCACTGGAATGACCCGACGTTTGTCGATGCCGCTGCGACCGCGGCCGGTGCCATCGCGCACGACGCGGCCACCACGGAAACGATCATCCTACAGGTGGCTTTCGAGAACCTACCGGTGATCATGGGAGCGCTGCTGCTATCGGGTGGCGTGGCGATCATTCTCTCGACGGGCAACACGTTCCTGATGGTGCCCGCCACCAATCTGACTCGCGACATCTACCAGCGATTCATCAGG
This sequence comes from Gemmatimonadota bacterium, assembly GCA_039586255.1. Taxonomy (GTDB): domain Bacteria; phylum Gemmatimonadota; class Gemmatimonadetes; order Palauibacterales; family KS3-K002. The sequence goes on from JBDHKT010000030.1 coordinate 2,190, forward strand.
CCCGACGCCGACGACAGAAAGATCATCCTCTTCCAGCGGGTATCGATCGCCGTACTCGGTGTCGTGGCGCTCCTGCTGGCAACCCAGTTCACAACCATCCTGGCGATGGCCTTCACCGCCTACACTATGGTAGGCGCCGGCATCACACCTGCCCTGCTCGCCGCGTTCCTCTGGCGGCGAACCACGACGGCAGGCGGCGTGTCCTCGATCTTCGCCGGCATGGGTGTGACGGTCTTCATCACGATCGTCAACTGGTTCCACCAGCGGTCCCACGGCGAGCCGTTCCTGGAAACCGACTACATCATCATACCCGCGGCAACAGCGTCGATTCTGGCGCTGGTGCTTGTGACCCTGGCCACCCCGAAACCGCCCCGCCAGAAGTGGGAGCCGTTCCACTCCACGGCAGAACAGCCCACGGCCGGATAGATTCCTAGACGCGAAACGGTGAACATCGGAAATCAAACTTCGATGTTCACCGTTCTGTTTCTTACTTCCCTAACTCCCCGAATCCCCGACTCCCTTACTCCTCCGCTTCCATCTGACGCTTGAGCTCTTTCAGGCGCTCCTCGATCTCATCGGCTTCCTTCGCCGCCTCCAACTGCCGCAGCTCGTAATCCGTCTCGATCTCCTTCGCACGCGGACGCTCGCCTAACGCCTCACTCACCTCGCGCTCCGCAGACGCCAGATCCTCTGCCGCCTCGATGTCATCCTCGGCCCGCTCGAAACGCCCGAGACCGCTCTCCGGGCCCCGTAGCATGTCGTCAAGCTTGCGGGCCGTTGTGGAGCGGCGCGAACGCGCGATCAGCACGTCGCGGTTCCGCTCCGCATCCTTCAGTTGGTCCATCTTCTCGGCGTACTCGCCCTTCAGTCGCTCCGCCTCGCCACGTGCCTCGTCGGCCTGCCGGCGCAGATCCTCGGCGTGAGTCAGTGCACCCCTGGCCGCCTCCGTGGCCATCTGCGCTTCGTCCATGCTCCCCGATCCCTGCGACTCACGCGCTTTGTTGTAGGCCAACTCCGCCCGCTGCACCTGCTGGGCCGCACGCTTGTCCAGGTCCATCGCCTGGCGCTCAAAGCGTGGAATGCGGGACTTCATCTCGATGAGCTCCTCCCGCATGCCGTGCAACAGGCGGTCGACCTCGTCGCGGCTGAGCGGGCGCTCTGCCTCGCGGCGCTCGAGAGCGCGCTCGATCCTCTCGCGAAATCGCTTGAACATTAGAGCGAAACTAGGCGAGCGGGGCCCCGGAGTCAAAGCGGGCGCAAGGTCTTGCACGAGTCGCAGCGGCGGTTATTATATGAACGCATGAAACATTCTTCACACGTCCCAAAACGCACACGGAACGATCACGACCTCCACCTCGTTGACCCCGAGGCCGTCGCCGCCGCCGAGGCGGCCCTCTGCGGCGAGCAGGAACTCACCCTCATCGCCGATACCTTCCAGATCCTCGCCAACCCGACGCGCCTGCAGATCGTGAGGGCGCTGGCCGGGCGCGAGCTCTGTGTCGGCGACCTGGCGTCCGCCATCGGAGCGAGTCCTTCTGCCGTGTCGCACCACCTGCGTCAGCTGCGCCAGATGCGGCTCGTGCGGTACCGGCGCGACGGGAAGCTGACGTACTACTCGCTGGACGACGAGCACGTGGCCCGGCTGTTCGATCTCGGGCTGGACCACGTCCGGGAGGAGCTCGAGTGAGCGAAGTGACCGAGCGGGCCTCCCGCGAGCTGGTTCTCGGGGTGCCGGACATGGACTGCGCCTCTTGTGCGCTGCGTATCTCCACCCGTCTTGAGGGAATGGACGGCGTCGAGCATGTCGACACCCGTATAGTCACGAAGGATCTGCGGGTTCGCTTCGACCCGTCGCGGATGGAGGAGGGGGCGATCGCCGATGCGGTTCGCTCTCTCGGCTACACCGTCGAGAGCGACGGAGGGGAGCTGAGTATCGGCGAGCGCCTGGCGCAGCCGAGCGTGTGGAGAGGCCGCGCTGCACTGCGCACCTACCTCTCGGGGCTGGGCATCGCGGCGGGGCTGGCGCTCCGACTGCTGGGACTGAGCCCGACGCTTTGGAGCGGTTTCAGCTGGACGATCGATCTCGCGGCCGTGCTGTTTGTCATCGCCGCCATGGTCGGCGGGTTGAACTTCTTCCCGAAAGGCCTGCGCGCTGCCAGGATAGTCCGGCTCGACATGAACTTTCTCATGACGATCGGCGTCTTCGGGGCGCTGGCGATCGGCGAGTACGTAGAGGCGGCGAGCATCGCTTTCCTTTTCGGGGTGGCCGAGTTGTTGGAGCGCTACTCAGTGGAACGGGCACGCCGCTCCATCGAGAAGCTGCTCGACCTGGCGCCGGCAGAAGCGCGGGTCCGCCGCGACGGCGAGTTCGTGACGGTTCCTGTGGAGGAGATCGAGCCGGGCGACATGGTCCAGGTGATGCCCGGCGAAAAGGTGCCGATCGACGGCTGGGTACGGGAAGGCAGCTCGACCGTGGACCAGAGCCCGATCACCGGAGAGTCGATGCCGGTGGCCGTGGAACCGTCTGCCTACGTCTACGCAGGCACGATGAACCGCGAGGGCTATCTGGAGGTCGAGGCCGCAAAACGCGCCGGCGATACGACACTCGCGCACATTATCCATCTGGTGGAGGAGGCGGAGGCCTCGCGCTCGCCCAGCGAGCGCTACGTCGAGAGGTTCGCCCGTTACTATACTCCGGCGGTCACGCTGCTGGCCCTCGCCGTTATGACGATCCCGCCACTGGTTCTGGGCGCGCCGTTCGCTACCTGGTTTGTGCGCGGTCTCACGTTGCTGGTGATCTCCTGCCCGTGCGCCCTGGTCATCTCCACGCCGGTCGCCGTGGTGAGCGGAATCACCAGCGCCGCGCGCAACGGAGTGCTGATCAAGGGAGGCGTCCACCTCGAGGCGCTGGCGCGGATCCGCGCAGTCGCGTTCGACAAGACCGGCACGCTGACCAGCGGCGAGCTGGCCGTGGTCGAAGTCTGCACCGCCGCTGGATCCAACCCGTCCGAGAGGGAGCTACTCGGCATCGCGGCCTCCCTCGAAGCACGGTCGGAGCACCCCATCGCGGAGGCAATCCGCAAGGCTGCTGCGGAAACCGACGTAGGGAACGATCACAGGATAACCGACTTCGAGGCGCTGCCCGGCCTCGGGGCTCGGGCACGACTCGATGGAGTGCCGCACAAGATCGGAAGACCCCAGCTCTTCGCGGACGCCGTCGAGCCCTGGGCCGCCGAGCTCGACCGCCTTGCCGCTGCCGGGCACACCCCCGTCTGCGTCGGGACCGATAGGCGCGTGCTCGGCCTGCTCGCCGTCGCCGACCGTGAACGCGACGGCGCGAAGGAGACGGTCGCCGCACTCCGCCGGTTGGGCATAAGGCGGATCGTCATGTTGACCGGGGATCACGAGGCTACAGCGCGCACCGTGGCCCAGCGCCTCGGCGTCGACGAGTACCACGCGGGCCTGTTGCCCGAAGAAAAGGTCACTGCCATCCGCGATATGGAGGCCGAGCTCGGTGCCGTGGCGATGGTCGGCGACGGCGTCAACGACGCGCCGGCGCTGGCCACGGCGAGCGTCGGAATCGCCATGGGCGCGGCCGGCAGCGACGTCGCACTCGAGACCGCCGACGTCGCCCTCATGGCCGATGACCTCCGCTGCCTCCCTTATCTCTTCCGCCTCTCACGCCGCAGCGGCGCGGTGATCCGTGAGAACATAGCGGCTTCGATCGCCATCAAGTTCTCCCTCGCAGCCGGCACCCTGCCCGGCTGGGTCACCTTGATCACCGCCGTCCTCGTCGGCGACATGGGAGCTTCGCTCGCTGTTACCGGCAACGCCCTGCGGCTGGCTCGTCTCAAGCGATCCGAGTAGTCGCTGCCGGACGCCCTAGGGACAGGGACAATATGTCCCGGCCGTCGCCTTGTCGGGCCTTAGCCAGACGGCTCGGACGAGGTTTGTCGCCTTGCTTCAGGGCACATGATTTGCCACTAAGTACTGGAACGGAGCAGCGTAACAATTGTGAGGATGACTGTTTGGCGCGGAAAGACCCAAGAATGCGGAGGACAGTGGCACAGAACCTGGGCCCGGGAGAGAAGGCGCTGATGCATTTGCGCCGATGGGGCGGCTGGCTACCGCTGACTGCCCTCCTGTCGGCGTCCATCCTCGCTACGGCCAGCTCGGCCGTTGGGCAGGACAATGACATGTGCCTCATGTGCCACGAGAACGAGGCCTTCTTCGCCGGCAAAGAGGACCCGTCCCGGTACCTCGTCACCAGGGAGGCCCATGAGGGCTCGCTGCACGGTGCCCGGGGCCTGCTCTGCACCGACTGCCACCGCGGTCTCACCTTCCCGCACCCGGAGACGCCACAACCGGCCGATTGCTCCGTCTGTCACAACGATCAGACCGTTCAGCACAGGGCTTCGCTGCACGGACAGGCGGCGGCGCGAGACGACCCGCTGGCCCCGAGCTGCTCGGATTGCCACGGCACCCACAACATCCGGGCGAGCAGCGACCCCAGGTCCCTGACCTACGTGTTCGGCATCCCGATGCTGTGCGGACGCTGCCATCAGGAGGGAACCGAGGTATCGAGAACGCGAGACATACCGCAGGACCAGATCCTTCAGAACTACTCCATGTCGATTCACGGGGCGGGTCTGTTTCGACAGGGTCTGGCGGTGACTGCGGTCTGCACCTCCTGCCATACCTCGCACTTCATCCTGCCGCACACGGACAGTCGCTCGAGCATCCACGAATCGAACGTGTCGGGCACCTGCACGCAGTGCCACGCATTGATCGAAGAAGTGCACCAGCAAGTGATCGAGGGGAGGCTGTGGGAAGAGGAGCCGCACGTGATGCCCGTCTGCGTCGACTGCCACGAACCGCACGAAGTACGCAGGGTCTTCTACGACGCGGGTGCGGCCAACGCCGACTGCTTGCGCTGTCACTCCGATCCGCAGCTGACGATGGAGCGGGACGGCGCGTCCATCTCACTCTACGTCGATGAGCTAGCCTACAGCACTTCTAAGCACGGCGGAACGGGATGCGCTCAGTGCCACACCGACGTAACGCCATCCAGAACCGCGCGCGCCTGCACGACTTCAGTTGCCGCGAACGTCGATTGCGCCATCTGTCATGCAGGCCCGGTGGACGACTACACGTCGGGCATGCACGGCATCCTGTCTGCTCAAGGAGTGCCCGAGGCACCGACATGTCTCGATTGTCACGACTACCACGCAACGCAGGACAACATCTGGCCGACCTCACCGACGTTCGCCCGCAACGTGCCCGACCTCTGCGCCCGCTGCCATCGCGAAGGGGAGCCGGCGGCTCGTCGTGTCCGAGAAGAAGGTTACGAGGGGCCGGATATCGTCAACAGTTACGTGATGAGTATTCACGGTAAGGGGCTCATCGAGAGCGGCCTCGTCGTGACGGCGACCTGCTCGAGCTGCCACACGGCGCACAAGGAGCTACCTCCCACGGACCCCGAGTCCTCGGTCCATCGCGACAACATCTCCGGCACCTGCGGTACATGCCATCACGGCATCGAGGAAGAGTACAGCGGCAGCATCCACTGGACAGGCCGTGAGGACGCGCCCGAGGATCGCGAGTTGCCAAACTGCGAGGATTGTCACACCTCGCACACGATCAGCCGCACCGGCCTGGGCGATTTCCGGCTGACGATGATGAACCAGTGCGGGCGCTGCCACGAGGAGGAGTCGGAGACGTTCTTCGACACCTTCCACGGCAAGGTCTCCAGGCTGGGTAACGCCGCCGTCGCCAAGTGCTACGATTGTCACGGGACCCACAACATCCACCCGGTTACCGACGCCCAGTCCACCTTAAGCCGCCGGAACATCGTCGAGACCTGCGCCGAGTGCCATCCCGGGGCCAACCGCCGGTTCACGGGCTACCTAACCCATGCCACCCACCACGACCCGGAGAAGTACCCATACCTCTTCTGGACGTTTTGGGGGATGACCGCACTTCTGGTCGGGACGCTGACTCTAGCAACGTTTCACACGCTCGCCTGGCTCTGGCGTCTCTGGCGCTCGCCCGAGGAGTGGGTGTTCGCGAGGCAACACCGCGAGCCGGAACCCGGTGAGCGGCTCTACCGGAGGTTCACCACATTCGAGCGCTCGCTGCACCTGGTGATGCTGCTCAGCTTCTTCGTACTGGCCATCACCGGCATGATCCTGAAGTTCTCTTACATGGGCTGGGCACAGGTCCTGGCCGGCGCCGTCGGCGGCTTCGCGACTACCGGCGTGCTTCACCGGATGGCGGCGATCGCGCTGATCACGGTCTTTCTGATCCACCTGGGCGACGTCTATCGCCGCAAGCAGGCCTCGGGGGTGAGCTGGATGGAATTCATCTTCTCCGACAGCTCGCTGATCTTCAACAAGACGGATCTCAGGGAGTTCGTCGCGTCGGCGAAGTGGTTCTTCGGGCTCGGACCGCGGCCCTATTACGGACGCTTCACCTACTGGGAGAAGTTCGACTACTTCGCAGTCTTCTGGGGAATGTTCATCATCGGCTCGACGGGACTACTGCTTTGGTTCCCAGAGCTCTTCACCCTGGTCCTGCCGGGCTGGACGGTGAACGTGGCGACTATCCTGCACAGCGACGAGGCTCTGCTGGCGGTCGCATTCATCTTCACGGTCCACTTTTTCAACACCCACTTCCGGCCGGACAAGTTCCCGATCGACCCGGTCATCTTCACAGGCCGCATCACCGTGGAGGAGCTCAAGCACGACAAGCCGCGAGAGTACGAGCAGCTCGTTCAGGCGGGCAAGCTCGAGGAGTACATGACGCACCAGTACCCGCAGAAGCTACAGCGCATCTTCAAAATCTTCGGGTTCACGGCGCTTGCGGTGGGCCTCGCGGTGATCTTCCTGATTCTGTATTCGATGCTTACCACCTATTTGTAGTGAACATCGAACATCGGACATCGCACTTCGAACGTCGAGACGACATCAAATGCCCTCGGTCAGAGTATAGGCCACCATCGCCTGCCCAAGCGAGACCCCTCCATCGTTGGGCGGCACCAGACGGTGTGTGAGAACCTCGAAGCCATCATCGCTCAGACCGTCGAGCAGCCGCCGGGTCAGCAGGGCGTTTTGGAAGCAACCGCCGCTCAGGACGACTTTTTTCAGCCCATGCTTCTCGCGGACCGCCACACAGACGTTACGGGTGAAATCGGCCACCGTATTGTGGAAGGCGGCGGCGATCAAGGGGATCGGGCGGCCGGCGCGCAACTCGCACCATAAGGCCCGCAGCGTC
>JBDHKT010000508.1:0-2315 GCA_039586255.1 Gemmatimonadota bacterium
GTCGGTTGTGGCGACCGCGGGGTCGAGCTCGGGTGACTTTATGTCCGGCGGTTCGGGCACGCACGTCGGTACGGTGGCGGTCAACTTCGTGAATTACGAGGATCGCGAGCGCGGCTCGTTCGAGACGCTGGAGGAGATGCGCAACACGATCGGCTCGGGAATAGCCGGTGCCGAGATCGTGGTGGAGAAGCCCCAGGAAGGGCCACCCACCGGCCTGGCGGTGAACATCGAGATCAGCGGCGAGGATGCGGGGCTGCTCAAGCGTCTGGGAGATGAGGTCGTCGCGATCCTCTCCAACTCGGCGGTCGCGCCGAAGCTCGAGGGTCTGGAGAGCGATATGGCGGACGCTAGGCCGGAGCTCACCGTCGAAGTCGATCGCGAGCGGGCGCAGATCTTCGGCGTGAATACGCAGGAGATCGGGTTTACGGTGCGTAGCGCGATAAACGGAGTGGAGGCCGGCGAGTTCCGGGATGGTGAGGACGAGTACGATATCGTCGTGCGGCTGGCCGAACCTTACCGCCGGGACCTGAACGCGCTGGCCGACTTGACGGTCGTCGCCGAGGACGGTAGCCAGGTGCCGCTCCCCTCCGTGGCGAGCTGGACCGTCAACGAGAGCTTCAGCGGGATCAACCGCAAGGACCTGGATCGGGTAGTGACGGTCTCATCCGATGTGCGGTCCGGGTACAACGCGAACGCCGTGCTGGCGGAGGTGCAGACCGAGCTGTCCGAGTTCGCCACGGGGCTGCCTCCCGGTTACCAGCTGGATTACACGGGCCAGCAGGAGGAGCAGCAAGAATCGGAGGCGTTCCTGATGGGCGCTTTCATGACGGCCCTGCTGTTGATCGCGTTCATCCTGGTCTCGCAGTTCGATTCGGTGCTAAGACCGCTGATCATCCTGAGTTCGATCATCCTTTCAACGGTGGGCGTCCTGATCGGCCTGCTGGTGTTCGGCATGCCGTTCGGGATCATCATGAGCGGCGTGGGTGTGATCAGCCTTGCCGGTGTCGTGGTGAACAACGCCATCGTACTGATCGACTACATCAGAATCCTGCGTGAGCGCGATGGGCTCAGCTGGACCGAGTCGCTGGTACGGGGTGGCATGACGAGATTCCGGCCGGTGACGCTGACTGCGATCACCACGGTGGTGGGGCTCATCCCGCTGGCCATCGGGCTCAACATCGACTTCTACGGGCTCTACGGCAGTCTGCAGCCGAACTTCTTCTGGGGCGGCGAGCAGGCAGACTGGTGGGCGCCGATGGCGATCGCCGTGATCTGCGGCCTGATCTTCGCCACGGTGCTGACCCTGATCCTGGTCCCGGTGATGCACACGTTCACCGACGACGTGGCCAACTTCTTCGAACGCCACTTCACTCATCGGCGGGATGTGGTGGATGATGTAGAGGCGACGGGTGAGTCGGAGGCGGAGCTGCCGGAGGCGGTGCCCGCTTGAAATCAGTGGCCGGTGGCCGGTGACCAGTAGCCGGTAACTGCGAAAGACGAATGGCGAACGACCGGTGCCCCCTGATTACGCAGGAGCACCGGTCGTTGATTTGCAGGTCCGGCCACCGACCTACCGGCCACCGACCCACTGGCTACCGACTACCGACCCACCGGCTACCGGCTACTGGCTACCGACTACCGAACTACCCTCCCACCGTTGTCAGCGCCTCGAAGATCGGCAGGTAGAGTGCGACGACCATGCCGCCCAGGATGAAGCCTACGACCACAATCAGGCAAGGCTCCATCGCCTTCATCAGGCGCTCGACCGCCGTATCGACCTCACCCTCGTAGAAGAGGGCGATCTTCTCGAACATGTCATCCAGGTGACCGGTCTGCTCGCCGACCTCGACCATGCGTGCGACGAGACGCGGTATACTGCCTGTTTCGGCGAGCGGTTTGCTGATCCCCTGACCTGCCTCGATGGCCGGGCGGGCACGGAGTAGCGCCCGCTCGAGCACAACATTGCCGGCTGTCCCAGCCGACGAGATGAGCGCGTCGATCAGGTTGGCGCCTGCCGTGAGGAGTGAAGCCATGCTCTGTGAGAAGCGAGCGACCGCCGCCTTGCGGATCAAATCGCCGAGGACCGGGATACGCAGGAACAGGTTGTCGAAGAAAAGGCGGCCGGAGCTCGTGCCGTAGGCCTGACGGAAAAAGATGGAGCCGCCGATCACCGCTCCCAATAAGATCATCCAGTTCGACTGCAGCCAGTCCGACATGTTGATGAGGACCTGTGTTGGGTAGGGAAGCGTGAGACCGCCCGAAGAGAACATCGTCTGGAATGTCGGCACGACGAAGGCGAGCATCACCGCGGCGCT
>JBDHKT010000509.1:0-2312 GCA_039586255.1 Gemmatimonadota bacterium
GGCGAAGGCCGTTCTGTTCGCCACCGGCGGTTGGGGTCGCATGTTCCAGATCACCTCCAACGCCGTGACCCTCACCGGTGACGCAGCGGCGCTGATCTGGCGGCGCGGACTGCCGCTGGAGGACATGGAGTTCTTTCAGATTCACCCGACCGGAATCTACAAGCTGGGCATCCTGATCACGGAGGGGGTGCGTGGCGAGGGCGGCGTCCTCAGGAACAGCGAGGGCGAGCGGTTCATGGAGGTTTATGCCCCGACGATGAAGGACCTGGCCTCGCGCGATGTCGTATCACGCGCGATTTACCTGGAGGTCAAGGCGGGGCGGGGTATTGAGGGCAAAGCGTACGTCAACCTGGATGCTACACATCTGGGTCGCGAGCTGATTGAGGAAAAACTGCCCGATATTGCCGACTTCTGCCGGACATACATCGGTATCGATCCGACCATCGACCCTATGCCGGTACAACCGACGGCCCATTACGCGATGGGCGGTCTTCCTACAGATACAGAAGGCCGTCTGTTGGCCGACGCGGGTGGCGCGATCGTGGAAGGTGTCTATGCGGCCGGTGAGTGTGCTTGTGTGTCGGTACACGGCGCCAACCGCCTGGGCACGAACTCGCTTCTCGATCTGATCGTCTTCGGCCGCCGCGCCGGCCTGCACATGGGCGCCGTTGCAGCCGGCTCCGATTACGCCCCTCTACCGGATGATCCCACGGGACCGTCAATCGAGGCGCTCGAGCGCATCCGCAACGGCAAGGGTGATCGCGCCGTTGCCATCCGTGATGAAATGCAGGCGGTGATGACGGAACATGTCTCAGTCTTCCGAGAGGAACCCGGGCTCGCAGAGGCGGTCGCAAAGATCGAGGAGCTTCGCCAGCGCTTCCGCGACGTGAAGATCGACGACAAGAGTGAGCGCTTTAACCTGGATCTTCTGGAAGCGTTAGAGCTTGGCTGCCTGCTCGACTGTGCATACTCTACGGTAACGGCTGCCAGGAATCGCACGGAGAGCCGCGGCGCGCACTACAGGGAGGACTATCAACAACGAAACGATCAGGAATGGTTGAAGCACACCTTCCAGAAGCTGCGCGACGGCGACAAGGTCGAGTTTAGCTACAAGCCCGTCACCGTTACGCGGTTCGAGCCCAAGGAAAGAGTCTACTAGAGGACGCCATGCGAGTCCGCTTCGACATCAAGCGATACGATCCGCAGAAGGACGAAGCGCCATACTTCCAGAGTTACGAGGTCGAACTGGAAGATACCGACCGCGTATTGGACGGCCTCAACGAGATCCGCTGGCGCCAGGACGGAACGCTTACCTTCAGGCGGTCCTGTGAGCACGGGATCTGCGGCTCTGACGCGATGCGTATCAACGGTCGGAACCGGCTCGCCTGCAAGACGCTGATCCGCGACGTGGGCAAGAGCGTCCGGGTCGAACCACTTCTGGGCTACCCTGTGGTCAGAGACCTCGTCATCGACCAGGAGCGCTTCTTTCAGGATTACCGTAGCGTCCTGCCCTTCCTCGTCAACGACGAGCCGCCCCCGCCGCGCGAGCGGCTGCAGAGCCCGCAAGACCGGAGACGCTTCGATGACACGACCAAGTGTATACTCTGCGCCGCATGTACTACTGCATGCCCGTCCGCATGGGGTCACGAGTCCTTCGTCGGGCCGGCGGCCATCGTTCAGGCCCATCGGTTCATCTTCGACACCCGCGACCACGCCGCGGCCGAGAGACTGGCCCGTTTGACCGGACGCAGCGGGGTCTGGGCCTGCCGCACCGTATACAATTGCACCATGGCTTGCCCGCGCGACATCCAGATAACCCGGGCTATCGCGGAGGTCAAGCGCGCGGCGATCCTCGGCCGCCGCTAAAGCAAAGTGTGCGGTGGGTTGTGTAACTGATTACTAACAAGTGAATTAGGCCCGAGAACCTAACAGGAGATCGACCTGGGTGCCGGCAGTCCGGCCGGGGGTCCGTGCGTGAACTACCTTACCTTCCTTATACAGTGGTACAACTGGCCGTACCTGGCCGGACTCCTGGTGGTGGCGCTGTCGCTGGCCCGACCGGCCCTGCTTGGGGGGCTCGGAGCCCGACTGGGCCTCTGGCTCGGATTGAAGCGTGCCTCGGGTTACTCGGTGCTGCGTGTCTTTGCGGTGAGCCTGACGGTGGCGGGTCTGACGGTGAATGGTGCGTTGCATGATTACTGGCCTGCGGCTCAGGAGCGGGGGTTCTTTGCGGGCCTGGTAGTGACGGTTCTGCTGTCGGCTGTCGTAACGCGGCTGGTGGGTCGGGTGTTCGAGGAGCACTTTCCGGAGAT
>JBDHKT010000510.1:0-2310 GCA_039586255.1 Gemmatimonadota bacterium
GGTATGAGCTACGAGCGCCTGATCGCGGAGATGGATCGCGCGGTTCAGCTGCCCGGAGTGACGAACGCTTGGACGATGCCGATTAGGGGCCGCATCGACATGCTGGCTACCGGTGTCCGTACTCCGGTAGGCATCAAGATCTTCGGCCCCGATCTCGACACGTTGCAGACGCTTGGCGAACAGGTGGAGCGGATCGTCCAGCAAGTGCCGGGAACGCGGAGCGCCTTCGCCGAGCGCGGCGTTTCCGGATACTACGTCGATATCGACATCGACAGGTCGGAGGCTGCCCGCTACGGCCTCAACGTTGGTGATGTGCACAGGGCGATCATGGCCACGGTGGGTGGATTCACAGCCGCCTTTACCGTTGAGGGCCGTGAGCGATACGCCGTCAACGTGCGCTACCCGCGCGAGCTTCGTGATGACGTTCAGAAACTGCGTGAGGTCACGATCCCGGCGATGGGTGGGAGCGTGCAAATCCCTCTAGACCAGCTGGCCAGCGTCGAGCTCACTCAAGGCGCCATGGCGGTGAAGACCGAGAACGCCTTCCCCGTCACCACCGTGTTTGTGGATAACGGCGAGCGAGACGTGGGCAGCTACGTAAGCGAGGCACAGCAGCTCGTTTCGGCGCAGCTTACCCTGCCCCCTGGATACACACTGGTGTGGAGCGGACAGTACGAGTTCATGCAGCGGGTGCGCGAGAAGCTCGAGGTCGTGGTGCCGGTGACGCTGGGCATTATCTTCCTCCTGCTCTACTTGAACTTTCGCGGCGTGACGGAGTCGCTGATCGTTATGCTGGCGCTGCCGTTCTCGGTCGTAGGCGGCATCTGGTTCCTTTGGCTGCTCGGGTACAACACCAGTGTCGCCGTGTGGGTCGGCTTCATCGCCCTGGCAGGCGTGGCGGCCGAGACCGGAGTGGTGATGCTCATCTACCTGGACGAAGCGTTTGAGCAGCGCAGCCGGGACGGCCAGATGCGCGACGCGGCGGACGTGGCGGCGGCAGTACGGGAGGGCGCGTTGGAGCGCCTACGCCCGGTGCTAATGACCGTCACCGCCATCATCATGGGCCTGTTGCCGATCCTCTGGAGCCGGGGCACGGGCGCGGACGTGATGAAGCGGATCGCCGCGCCGATGGTGGGCGGCATGCTCACAGCGACGCTGTTGACCCTTGCCGTGATCCCGGCGATCTACCTGGTCTGGCGTCGCTGGCAGGTGCGGCGCAAGACGCCGGAGCCGGTGCGGGAAGAGCCGCTCGGCAAGCTGGCATTGGGGTCGTTGAAGTGAGGACGACAAGCACGCATTGACCTACGGAAGGAAGGCACGCATGAAGACAGGGATGCTGATCTGGATTCTGGCCGGGGCTCTCGCGTTACCCGGAGCGCTGGCTGGTCAGGAGCATCGAGAGCACCACGGCCAGATGGAGGAGGGCCAGGGCGCCATGATGATGCGCATGGGTCAGGAGCACGGGATGATGGGCGTGGGGATGATGATGCACCCCGGCCCGGATTTCCTGCTCGAACAAAAAGATGCGCTGAAGCTGAGCGACGAGCAGGTGCAGCGTCTACAGCAGCTCGAGAGCGAGTTGTCGGCATTCCACCAGGCCCACATGAGTCAGGTGATGCCGCTGCGGCAGCGTGCGACGGAGGCGCTGCACGCCGAGCAGCCCGATCTCGACGCGTACGCGTCGGCGCTCGAGGGGTGGGCGGCGGAGCACGTGAAGATGCAGGTCGCGATGGCGCGCTATTGGCAGCAGGCGCTGGCCGTGCTCAGCGACGAGCAGCGATCCAATGTGCACTTCGGTCTGCACCTCATGCACCAGATGCGGGGGGAGATGGGTGAGGGCATGATGCGGGGCGGCACGATGGGGTCTCACGAGGACGGCGGTAACTAGCTCGGTCGGAAGCGGCGGCCGGGCGTTTCGGCGCCCAGCCGGGCCGGAAAGACCTGCCGATCCACGAAGGGAGGAAGCGAGGGCAGCGAGCGATGGCTCACGATCTCGAGCGACAGAGCGGGCACGACCATCATGCACACATGGTGGCGGACTTCCGTCGGCGGTTTTGGGTCTCGCTGATCCTCACGGTCCCGGTCCTCGCGCTGGCGCCGCTCATCCAGCGGTTCCTGATCATCGAGGGGGGACTCGATTTCCCCGGTGCCCCCTACGTTCAATTCCTTTTCGCCACCGCCGTCTACTTCTACGGCGGCTGGCCGTTCCTCAAAGGATTCATCGGCGAGCTCGGCAAGCGGCAGCCGGGGATGATGACGCTCATCGCCCTGGCGATCAGCGTGGCCTACGGCTACAGCACGGCGGTGGTG
>JBDHKT010000511.1:0-2305 GCA_039586255.1 Gemmatimonadota bacterium
CATCTGGTGCTCGAACAACCTGACCACGGCGCTGATCACCCAAATCCTGCTGTATGAGAGGATGACGGGCGATAGGCAGTATCACGACTTCATGCTGCGGCAACGCGACTGGCTGTTGGGCCTGAACCCGTGGGGCACATCGATGTTCACAGGGATCCCGCGTGACGGGGAGCACCCGGTGGACGTCCACACGTCGGTCTGGGCACTCACGCAACGGGAGGTCCCAGGTGGACTGGTGGACGGTCCGGTTCTCCTGTCGATCTACTCGAGTTTGCTGGGGATAACGCTCTACTCTCCCGACGAGTTTGCCGGGTTCCAGAACGAATACGTGGTCTACCACGACGACATCGGGGACTATGCGACGAACGAGCCCACCATGGACGGTACGGCGGGCGCGATCTTCTGGATGGCGTGGTTCGGCAACTAGAATGGGAACAGCTTCTTCAATTCCTCGTGCGAAGGCTGCGAGCCATACTCCGAGACCTGGAACGCTTCCGCCTGCCTCACCTGGCGTCCCTCCTGCTCTCCGTACAGCTGGATCAGCAGTTCCCGATAGGTCTCTCCTGGCCGGGACGATCTGAATCCTCGAGTCGCGGCGAGCCATTCGCGCCGGTCTGCTGGATCACTTGGCACTGAGTCGAGAATACCCATGTTGTAGGGCAGCCATTCATACATCTGCGATTCGTGGCAGTGGTACATGTCGATCTTCTTCTCGATGACATCGTCGATCGACACCGCGATGTCCGGAACAAAGGGAGACGGTTCCGTAAACCTGTCCGACATGTAGATGAAGACGGGGTTCTTCATGAGGTGAGGAACCAAGGGGACGATGTTCGGCACCGTAACCATGTAGGCCGCATCCCTCACCAGCAGCGCCGTATTACGGTGATCCGGGTGGTAATCGTTGGGACGGGGGCTGATGACGATGTCCGCCCGGAACTCGCGAATCTGACGGATCACTTCCTCCCGATTCTCCAGGGTGGGCATGAGCTTTCCATCGTCGTTGTCGAGGACGATGTACTCAGCCCCGATGGCCCGGCCCGCACACTGGGTTTCCTGGTAGCGTCGCTGAGCTAAGGGGCCGCCGCCCATCTCGAAATGGCCCGCGTTCCCGTTGGTCAGGGAAACGAGTCTGACCTCATGACCGTTCTCAATGAACTTGGCCATGGTCCCGCCCACCTTCTCGGGATCATCCGGGTGCGCACCGATGACGAGGATGCGGAGGTGACTCTCGCCACCCTGGGCGAGAGCAGGATCGGGCGACAGAACCGCTACAGCCGCCAGCAGGCAACAGGAGAATCCGATCTTAGTCATAGGATAAAAGGTATCAGCCGTGACCGAGGCCGTACAGGTCGAGGAAGAGACCGGCAGTCGTCATACATCTCTGGCACCTCCATCCTCCAAACCGTAGCTTTCACACCTGTTAGCCAATCGAGAGCCGTCCCCATGGCCGAAGTGTTAGAAGGCTGAGTGCTCGAAATGACCACAACGCGCGAACGTATTCCTGTATCCATCTTCGAAGACGACCGGGAGATCGCCTCGGTCATCGCCTCCCGCATTGCGGCCCTCGTCCGCGAACGTGCGGCTGAGGGAAAGCATGCGGTGTTGGGATTGGCGACCGGATCCAGCCCGGTCGGCGTCTACAGTGAACTGATCCGCCTACATCGCGAAGAGGGTCTCTCGTTTGCGAACGTGATCACGTTCAACCTCGACGAGTATTTCCCCATGCACCCCGATAGCATCCACAGCTATCACCGGTACATGCGAGAACACTTGTTCGATCACGTCGATATGCCGGACGCGAACATCCACATTCCGCGCGGCGACATTCCCCGGGAGGAAAACGTCGAGCATTGCGGGGAATACGAACGCGCCATCGCGGATGCCGGCGGCATCGACCTGCAGCTGCTCGGTATCGGTCGGAGCGGTCACGTCGGGTTCAACGAGCCCGGCTCGGGACGCGAATCCCGCACACGGCTCATCTTCCTCGACACCGTAACGCGCGCAGACGCGGCAGCGGACTTCTTCGGCGAGCAGAACGTGCCGCTCGAAGCTCTGACCATGGGGGTCGCCACCATTCTCGAGGCGCGAGAGGTCGCCCTCATCGCGACCGGTGAACACAAGGCGGGAATCATCCGCCGGGCAGTCGAGGGTGAGGTCGATTCTGATGTTGCAGCGACATACCTCCAGATGCATCCCAATGCCGCAGTGTACCTCGACACCGCCGCAGCGGCTGACCTGACGCGCGTTGCGACCCCCTGGCTGGTGGACGAGGTGGAGTGGAACGCGCAACGCGAAGTTGATG
>JBDHKT010000512.1:0-2421 GCA_039586255.1 Gemmatimonadota bacterium
CTGCTCCGAGCGTTCCGAGTGGGTAAGTTGACCATCGCCGCTCTCGAGGCGACCCTCAAGCTCTGGCGCGATCTCGACACCGCAAAGGCCGAGGTCCCGGCTCTAGCCATGATCGGCGCCGACCCCGTCGCCCTGCGGGAACGAGCCGAGAGTTTGGCAGGTGTCTTTGGCGAGCGCTGTCCGGACGCCGAGATCGAGGTCGCCGCCGACGTCGCCGAGGTCGGCGGCGGGTCCTACCCGGGGCTGCAGCTCGAGACCTGGATTCTGCGGATCACCGTGGCCGGTCGTTCCGAGCGACAGCTCGAGGTGGCCTGCCGCAATGCGCGACCCGCGGTCATCGGGCGCGTGCGGGACGGCGCCCTCTGCCTCGACCCGCGGACCGTGTTGCCGCATGAGGAAGCCGTGTTCATCGAATCTGTAACCCAAGCGCTGAGGGGAGATGGATAAAGAACCGATCACGCGACGCGCCGCGTTTCTCGATCGCGACGGTACGATCATCGAGGAGCGCGGCGATCTGGGAGATCCGGATGGCGTTACCCTGCTGCCCGGCGCCGCCGACGCCGTCCGCCGACTCAAGGATGCGGGCCTCGCCGTCGTGCTCGCCACCAACCAGTCGGGAATCGCTCGCGGCGCGTTCACACAGCAGCAGTTCGAGGCGGTCCAGGAGCGCATGATCCATCTGCTCGATGCGTCCGGCGCACACCTGGATGAAGTGTTCTTTTGCCCGCACCATCCCGATGTGACGGGTCCCTGCGACTGCCGCAAACCGGCCGCCGGGATGTACCGCCGGGCGGCGCAGAGGCTCTCCATCGACCTGGCCAGCTCCTGCTACGTCGTCGATCGCTGGCGCGACGTAGCGGTAACCGAAGAGGTGGGAGGAACGCCGTTTCTGCTGGCGACCGGCGCCGCTGGGCAGGGCGCACCGGATGGGTTTGAACAGATCAATGACCTGGCCGAGGCGGCCGATAGAATCGTGGCGAGTCTTGACGGACGGCGCGAGTGAAATCTACTTCAATATCCAACACTCGATATCCAACACCCGGGTGATCAAGGTTTATTCAAGAGCCAAGCGCCAAGATCCAACATCCAGGTATCAAGGCTGGAGCCAATTGATCATCGAGGTTTGGGGGTTGGTCCTTGACGCTTGAGTCCCACTTGGCTACAGGGACATTGAGTGTCGGATATTGGATATTGAGATGAACATCGGAGGCGTGTCGTGTCCTCAATCCCGAGAGTAGCCGTCTTCGCGTCCGGTGGCGGATCTAACCTGCAGTCGCTACTCGACACGTTCGGCGGGCCCGACGGCGGACCCGATCCCTCGTGCCGCATCGCCCTCGTGGTCAGCGACCGGCCCGATGTCGGGGCCCTGGACCGGGCGGAGGTGGCCGGTGTGCCCAAGGCCATCGTCCGCCCCAAGGAGTACGAGGGCAGGGAAGCGTTTGGCCAGGCGCTGCTCGATGTTCTGGGTGCGCACGACATCGATTTCATCGCCCTCGCCGGCTACCTGAAGCTCTTGCCCGAGAACGTCGTCGGCGCGTTCCGCGGAAAAATCATTAACATCCACCCAGGACCGCTGCCGACCTTCGGCGGCTCCGGGATGTGGGGTCACCACGTGCACGAGGCGGTGCTCGACTCCGGTGTCGCCGTATCGGGCCCCACGATCCACTTCGTCGACGAGCGCTACGATACCGGGCCGATCATCGCCCAGTGGCCTGTGCCCGTGTTACCCGGCGATACCGCCGACTCGCTCGCCGCCCGCGTCCTCAAGTACGAGCATCGGCTCTATCCGGCCATACTCGGCGCTCTCGCCCGCGGCGAGATCGTCCAACTGCCCGACGGCCGGGTGCGGCAGAGCGGTTTCGTTACCGGAGATCTCGGATTTCAGTTGACCGATGAGACGGCCTGTCTCGACAGTGTCGGACGGGCCTGGAAGCGCTAGAACAGGAGGAGGAACTTTTGCCACGCGCCGTGCTGAGTGTCTACGACAAGACGGGCATCGTCGAGTTCGCCCGCGGGCTATCTGAGCTGGGTTACGAGATCGTTTCCACCGGCGGCACCGCTCGAAAGCTGCGCGAGGCCGGGGTCGAGGTTACAGGGGTCAGCGACGTCACCGGCTTTCCCGAGATCATGGGCGGCCGCGTGAAGACGCTGCACCCGGTCATCGCTGGCGGTATTCTCGCGCGACGCGATAACAAGAGCGACATGAAAGAGCTCGCGAAGCAGAAGATCGAGCCCATCGATGTCGTCGCCGTCAATCTCTATCCGTTCGAGGAGACGATCGCGAAGCCGGACGTCACTCTCGGCGGCTGCCAAGAATCACCCCGACGTCACCGTGATCTGCGATCCGGCCGATTACGATGACGCGCTGGCCAAGCTCCAGGCAGGCGACGTCGATCTCGAGTGGCGCCGCTCGCTAGCCGT
>JBDHKT010000513.1:0-3338 GCA_039586255.1 Gemmatimonadota bacterium
CCACACACTTGGCCCGCCCGTCTTCGTGTACCGCCATGCGGTGCGTACCACGCATCCGGGGCGCAAGCTCGTACTTCTCCTCCGGATGCTGCTGCGCTACCGTGACAGGCCTGACCAGGTGTCGGAATGTGAGCGCCATACCCTTGAGGGTCGCTCGCAGATACGATGCCCCGGCCTCGGGCCGTTCGACTGTCTTTATGCCTATCGCCATATCTATCCGCGCGATCGAGCCTGTTGCGGGCGTGTCTGCTTCCAGGCACCGCCCAGGACAATTCGACTCCGGTCAAGCCAGAACATGATCAGGAGCAGCAGCACGAGATTGAGCCCCGCCAACGACAGCAAGTACCGCACGCCGAACTCCACCCCGGCCGCCTCCAACGCCAGCATCGCCCCGCCGAGCACCGCGACGTACACCACGAGCATCGGGATCAGCACCTTCCAACCCAAGGCCATCACCTGATCGTAGCGGAAGCGCGGTACGGTCCAGCGGACCCAGATGAAGACCAGGATAAAGAAGCCCGTCTTCGCTGCGAACGACGCGAAGGTCAGTAGCGTGATCCACCAGGCGGGCGTCGCTCCGACGATCGAGCCGTCGGCCGCAACGCTGACATTGTCACCCGCCCAGAACGGAATATCCCAGCCACCGAAGAAGAAGGTCGCCATGAGGGCGGAGGCGGTTATCATGTTGGCGTACTCTGCCAGGTAGAACATCGCCATCCGCATGGCCGAGTACTCGGTGTGGAACCCGTAGACCAGCTCCGACTCGGCCTCCGGCATGTCGAAGGGGCCGCGGTTCGTCTCCGCGAAATACGAAACGCTGAAGAACAGGAACCCCACCATCAGCGGCAGGACGAACCAGAGCGTATCCTGCTGCTGTCCCACGATCTCCGGTAGCGTCACGTTGCCGGAGAGCATGAAGATCGGCACCAGGCTGAGCCCGAGGGCCACCTCGTAGCTGATCATCTGCGCCGACGCACGCACGCCGCCCAGAAACGAATACTTGCTGTTTGAAGCCCAGCCGCCGAGCGTCAGCCCGTAGACCCCCAGCGACGCCAGCGCCAGCACGAACAGGAAGCCGATGGGCAGATCCGCCACGATGACCTCGACCAGTCCCCAGGGCGTCGGCAGGGGCGCCGCCACACCGGGATCACTGCGATCACCACGAAGGCCGGGAACATCGCGATGATCGGTGCCAGGAAGAACAGCCAGCGGCTGGCACCGCCCGGGATGTGTTCTTCCTTGACGAAGTTCTTGATGCCGTCGGCGATCGGTTGGAGGATCCCCCAGGGCCCAACGCGATTCGGCCCGCTGCGATCCTGGATCCAGGCGGCGATCTTGCGCTCCGCTAGCGTCACGCCAGCGACCACGATCAGCCAGCCGACGAAGATCACCAGGACCTTCGCTACGGCGGAGATCAGAAAGGCTGTCGTCGATAGGGGACCCATCGTCTTCTTAGCTCGCTGTCGCGCCCGACTCGGCGGCCGCCGAGACGGCGCCGTTCAGGCCGATCTTCTCGTAGCTCAGTCCGGAAAAGGCGCCGAACTCATCGGCCAGCGCGGCGAAGGCCGCCGCCGCCGAGCTGAACGGCTCGCCGCTTCCCAAGCGTGCCAGAACAACCGATCCGCTCATCCAGATCGGCCGGGCCAGACCGGGCGGCCGCAGGCCTTGAGTGAAGCGCTGCACGCGCCCCTCGAAGTTGGTGAACGTCCCATCCATCTCGGCGAAGGTCGGCGACGGGAGCACGATGTCGGCCCGGCGGGCGGCCGGGCTCAAAACGGATCCGACGTAAACGAAGAGCGCCGAGCCTTCGGCGAAGTCTTGCGGCGCGTCGTCCAGCCTCTCCTCGAGGACGAAGAGGACGCCTTTGTGGCCGCTAACCGCTCCGTAGATGTCATCGACGCGCCCGAAGCCCAGCGCCTCGGCGCCGCGACCGTTCGCCGCCCGGTCCTCTCGTAGCGCGAGCTTCGGGAAGCCCTTGAGCGGCTGCTGCGGACCGCTGGGAGCACGGAAGCAGCCGCCGTCGAAGCCCACCTGATCCATGAGCCTGCGCACCACGTAGAGGCTCTCGTTGGAGGCGCCCGGGTCGACGATCGCCCTCGCGCCACCCGCGGCGCCCTTCAGGGCTTCCACCGCCGTATCCAGGGCTCGCGACCAATCGACGGAAACCAAGCGGTCAGCTTCGCGCACCATCGGGACCTCGGCGCGCATGCCGGCGCCCCAACGCACTACTTCTCTGCGGCCGTAATCGCACATCCAGTACGAGTTGACCTCGGGGTTGAACCGCGGCTTGAGCCGGACGACCCGGTTCTCCTTCGTGCCGAGGGCGACGTTGCAGCCCTGCGAGCAGCCCGGGCAGATGCTCGCCGTCTGATCGAGGTCCCAGGACCGTGCTTTGAACAGGAAATCCTCGTTCACCAGCGCGCCGACCGGGCAAACATCGACGATGTTCATCGAGAAGGGGTGCTCGAACAGCTCGTCGGTCATCGTATCGATGTAGCCCTTGTGTCCGCGGTTGATCACCTGGAGCACCGGCTCCTGCGCGATCTCGTCCATGAAACGGACACAGCGGGTGCAGAGGATACAGCGGTCGGCGAAGTAAACGATCTCGGAAGTCACGTGGTCGCGGCCGAGCACGACACTCGGTTCAACGGCCCGCCGCCGCAGCTGGCCGGTCTCGTGCGCATAGTCCTGCAACATGCATTGGCCCGCCGCATCGCAGATCGGGCAGTCTAGCGGGTGATTCAGGAGCAGGAACTCGATCACGCCGCGACGCGCCTTTCGTGCTTCGACGCAGTCGGTGCTCACCACCATACCGTCTTGCACCTGCTGCACGCAGGCCGGGAGTGGCTTCGGCGCACCCTCCACATCCACGAGACACATACGGCACTGGGCCGGCGCGCTGAGGCCCGGGTGCCAGCAGTACCGGGGGATGACGATGCCCAGCCGCTCGGCGGCCTTGAGGATCGTCGCACCTTCGGGTACCGCGACTTTGGAGCCGTCGATCGTTATGTTTACTAGCTTGCTCTCGCTATCCATCGGCCTCGCTAGTCGCTCAGCGCTTCGCCGTGCAACTTCCGTCACGGATGTGAGCCATGTACTCGTCTTCGTACTTCTGGATCGAACTGACCACCGGAACCGCCGCGCTGTCCGAGAGCGGGCAGATCGTCGATCCCGACATGTTGGAGCCGACATCGAGCAGCAGAGGAATGTCTTCCTCGCGCCCCTCACCGCGCTCGATGCGTTTCAGGATCTTCGTCAGCCACGACGTGCCTTCGCGGCACGGCGTGCACTGGCCGCACGATTCGTGGGCGTAGAACTCGACCATCCGCCTGACGGCC
>JBDHKT010000031.1:0-9359 GCA_039586255.1 Gemmatimonadota bacterium
AGGCCGCGTAGCTGGCAAGTGCCGGCAGAGATCCTTGGGTCGCAACGGCGCCGGCGAAGGCGCGGTCTACCTGCAACAGCGTCTCGCGCTCCGCGGCGATATCGACGACACGTTCCAGCCAGCTCCGCGCGCCGGGCACCGGCGATGGGGAACGCAGCGGTCCGACCGAATCGGGTGGCGGGTTGGAGATCCCGTGGTCGATCACCGCCTTCCAGCTACCGTCAGCCTGCTTCTTCCAGACCGTGAAATAGTTGCCGTGTGATAACGCCGCGCCGTCGTGGTCCTGCCGGTATTCCCAGGGCCCGGTCGTGTATCCGAGGTCGCCGGCTGCGGACACGTCTGCGACGACCGGCTCCCAGGAGAGAAGGCCGGGCGTCTCGGGTGCCTCGCTCAGCCACTCTTGAGCGTTCACTGCTCGTGGCCGGAAGAGGACGGCATCGTCGGCGAGGTAGGCGCGGAAGGCGTTCAGCGTTCCAAGCTCCGCGGCAGCCCGAGCGAAGGTCCGTTCCGAATCGACCAACGAGCTCAACACGGCCTCGTCCCGCGCGTCACGGTCGCGGTCGCACGACGTTCCTGCCAGCGCCCAGACAACGAGCGCCAACGCCGCCCGGAGAAGTTGGGAGTGATTCAAGGCTGTACACACAGGCACCAAGCTACACGTGCTGAGGGATCTCGCCACTCCCCTGCGGTGAATAGCTTGGTGTCGGGGCTGGCCGGGTGTCTCGGCCGGACAGGCCGGCTTCGGGGAAAGATCGGCGGACCGCTCGCTCCGGCCTCCCCGGCGCTCAACGCAGTCGAGCGCCGGGTCGCTAAAACCAGCTCCGCTCGTCGGTCCGCCGATCCCTCCCCTGGTGTGCTTCGGGGGAAACCCCCGGCGTAAACGCTCGCCTCGAGTTAGGTTATGCATGTAGCTAGCGGATCCGGTGTTTCGCGGGAGAAAAAGATGCCCGATCCTCGCCCATCGCTTCCTGTAGTCTGGCATGAAGCCTACGAGGCCGACATCGGCGTTCATGTCTTCCCGACCAACAAATACCGCGCCACCCACGACATCCTGATAGCGGACGGCACGATAAGCGAGTCGGACATCCGGCGCCCGGACTTGGCAGACGATGAGCAGGTGGCGCTGGTCCACACGCCGGGGTACCTGACGAAGATCAGGAACGACGCATTCTCCTGGCAGGACGTGATGGTGCTCGAGGTTCCGTACTCGCCGGAGCTTCGCGAGGCGATGTGGTTATGTACAGGTGGGTCGATACTGACCGGGCGCCTGGCGCTGGAGCACGGGCTGGCGGTGCACCTGGGCGGCGGCTTCCACCACGCGTTCCCGGATCACGGGGAGGGGTTTTGCCTGGTCAACGACGTGGCGATCGCGCTTCGAGTCCTGAAAGGAGAAGGACTAATCGAGCGTGCCGCGGTCATCGATTGCGATCTCCACCACGGCAACGGAACCGCCGCAGTGTTCGCGGATGAGGCGGAGGTATTCACCTTCTCGATCCACCAGGAGCACAACTACCCGATGTGGAAGCCGTCGAGCGATCTCGACCTGGGGCTGTCCGACTTGACTGGCGACAACGAGTACTTGGGGCTGCTGGAGAAACATATCCCGCCGATCCTCGAGAGCCATCGGCCGCACCTCGTCTTCTACCTGGCGGGCGCCGATCCGTACAAGGAAGACCAGCTGGGTGGGCTGAGCCTGACTCGTGATGGTCTACGCCGCAGGGATGAGCTGATCTTTCGCATGGCTGCCGAGGCGGGCGTGCCGGTGGCTGTAACGCTGGCCGGCGGCTATGCGCGGCGCTTCGATGACACGGTGGAGATTCACTGCGAGACGGTCCGCGCCGCCCGTCGCCAGGTTGAGGGCTCCAGAGAGGCTTCCTCCAATGAAACCGCGCACCTATCACCGGACGCTCGCCTCGAGTCTCTTGTGCGCGGCGGCGACGACGGTGTGGGCCGGAGTCGTGTGGAGTCAGCAGGTCGCGCTCGAGCGGGCGCGGAGCGAGCACCTGCAGATCATCTACCCCGCGGCGGAGGCGACGAAGGCGGCGTCGTTCTTGAGCGACGCGGAAGAGACCTACACATGCGTGAACTCCCTACTCAGCGATGCCCTGCCGGCTACTCTCACGGTCAGGCTCGAGAGTGAGCACGCGGACAGCTCGACCGATTCGGCAGTCGTCGTAACCCTGATGCACGAAAGTTTGATGGGACACTCGTTCGCCCGCGGGCTGGCACGCGTTGGTGGTCGTACGGTCGGCGGTCAAGCCTTCGACGTGGAGGGTGTTCGTTTCTTCGCCGATGGCCTGGAGGCGTGGGTGGCGAACCGGTGCCGGCCGGTCCGCGAGGAACCGTACTGGTTATGGGCCGCTTATGCTCACATGGAGGAAGCGACGTACCTGGAGTACCTGGAGGTCTTCGAGCGGGCGAGCGAGGAGGTAGGGCGCCCGGTAATCGCGGCGGCGGGCTACGCGTTCGTCGATCATCTCGTTCGACGTCACGGGCGTGAGGCCCTGGCGACGTTACTCGCCGCTATGTCGGAGAGCGTCGAGGTCTGCTCCGCTCTCGACGACGCCGAATTCGGTTGCGACGCGTTCGTCGACGATTGGTGGGCCGCCCTGGATGCGGAGGCGGCTAAGCACGACTTCTCCCTCATCCCACAGGTCCACGCCGATCTCTTTGCCAGCGGCCAGGGCGAGCTGCGCGAGTTGAACCTCTGGGTCCACATAGTGAACCCGGAATCCGAGAGCTACCCCTTCTACGTCTCGTTGGTGATAGACGGCGAGAGGTCGGAGGAGCCGTTCTACGCCGAGGAGAGCGACTTCAACGGGCAGGTGCCGCTGGGCCAGGTGAGCCTCGGTGCCAAGGTGATGTGGGACGTGGCCGTCTGGTCCGAGACGCTGAAACTCTGGCGGCGCAGCGGCTGGCAGGACATGATAATCCGGTAGGCAGTAGACGGTGAACTGTGGCCGGCCAACGGCCACCGCAGGGAGTCAGCCAACCCCCCTCCATTCCTGCAGGCCATGCAGGGAGGATTCAGCATGAGTTTTTGTGAGGAGCAGCTGCTGCGCGTTCGCCCCGTCTGGGAGCGGATCCTCGATCACCGCTTTCTAAAGGAGACACGGGACGGCACGACGGCCCATGAGACCTTCGCCACCTGGATGCGTCAGGACTACCTCTTCGTCGAGGCGGCGATCCCGTTCATCGCGGCGCTGATGCCAAAGGCGCCGACCGCGCACCGGCAGGCGCTGGCGGAGGTCTTGCCGGTCCTCGAGAAGGAGCTGGAGCTTTTCCGCGAGCGTGCGGCGACGGCGGGTGTGAGCCTCACGGACGTGAAGCCGTCCTTCGTCAACCACGCCTACGTGCAGTTCCTGGTTGCCAGTGCTTTCACGAGGTCGTACGCGCAGGCGTTCACCGTACTCTACGTGGCCGAAAAGGCCTACTACGATTCGTGGATGGTCGTGAGAGAGGGGATCGACCAGGGCTCGACCTGGTATCCGTTCGTGGAGAACTGGACCAGCGATGCCTTCAAGGGTTGGGTCGATTTCCTCGCTGCCAACCTCGATGCGCTGGCCGAAGATGTGGGATCGGCCGAGCGCGAAGGGATGGCCGAGCTGTTCGAGCTAACCGCGAAGTACGAGCTGGCTTTCTGGGAGATGGCGGCGACCGGAGCAGGGTGGCCCTGCCTGGAGGAGGTGACGTGATGGCCCTGACAGATGAACTGCACGCGGCTGCGAAATCAATCTGGGACGCCCAGCTCGAGCATCCGTACGTGAAGGGGATCGGCGACGGCTCGCTCGATGAGGAGCTGTTCAAGAACTGGGTACTCCAGGACTATCGCTACCTGAAAGAGTTCGCCCGCATCTTCGCCTGGGCGGTGGCGAAGGCGGATCGTCTCGACTCGATGGGCTGGTACGCCGCGGTGCTCAACCTGACCCTGAACACCGAGATGGAGCTGCACCGGCAGTATGCGGCCCGCTTCGGACTCACGCCGGCCGATCTGGAGGCGGCCCCCATGTGGCCGACGACGCGGGCGTACACCGACTTTCTGGTTCGCACTGCCGCGGACGGTGACATGGCCGACCTTGTGGCGGCACTTCTCCCGTGCGCCTGGGGTTACGTGTATGTGGCGCAGGAGTTGGCAAAGGGGAACACCCCACAGGACCAGCGCTACGCCGATTGGATCGCTCAGTACGCATCGGAGGAATTCGCCCAGGCCGCCGAATGGCTGAAGGCGGAGATGAATCGGCTGGCGGAAGGGACTTCTGTGGAGAAACGTGCCCGGCTGACGGATCTCTTCGTGCTTTCCAGTCGTTATGAGTGGGGGTTCTGGGAGATGTGCTGGAAAGGTGAGGAGTGGAGCGTTTGAGGGGTACTAGCGGTCGGAGTGGACCTCACTCCCACGGGCTATCTGGTGCGGCTGGTGGCTCCGGGGTTGGTGAAGGCGGCTGGTGCCTCGGCCAACGGCCTGAACACGGATGTCCTGTTCGGTGTGGTCGAGCGCAACTTCGCCGACCTCGCGGCGGACGTGGTCGTCATGCCGCAGGCGATGGTGGTGCCTGTGGTTGAACGTCAACGAGGGTAACAAGAAAGCAGAAGGCCCACCGATGTGGGCCTTCGTATGTGTGCCCGGTGCTGTCATTGCTGCAGGGTGTGACGTCCGGGCGCCGGGCGCGTTCGCACGGGGCACTCCACTAACGACGGGGCGCCCTGAGCGGTTCCCGAGGCTCAGCTCGCTCTCTGAACCAGCTTGCCCCAGGTGACCTCGGCGATGGCGGCGTCCTGGGTGCCCACGCCTGTAAGGTCGCAGATGATAAGCTCGCCGTCCTCTCGTCCGGCCTTGACCCCGATCAAGACCTCGCCCAGTTCCGCATGGACCGAGTCGGGTGTGAGGACGCCCTCTTCCACGCCGTGGTGAACTTCCCCCAGTGATACGCACTGACTCAGGCGGTCGACCACGATCTTGTCCGCCCGGGCGAGAGTCTCGGTGGACAACTCTCGCTTGTCGGGGCCGTCAGAGCCCAAGGCGATCACTGTGGCATGAGGCTCGAGCGCCGACGCGCCGAACAGCGGCTCACGGCTTGGAGTCGCTGTGATGATCAGGTCTGCCCCGCGAACTGCCTCCTCCGCGTCGGACGCGGCGCGGAAGGGTATCGACAGCTCCTCCCCCATCTCGGCGCAGTAGCGGACGAGTTGATCGGTGTCGGGACTCCAGGCGACGGTGCGTTCCCAGCGCCGCACCCGTGAGATCGCACGGAGTTGAAAGCGGCCCTGGACGCCGCTGCCGAGCACCGCGACGCTCTCGATCGACTCCGGCGCCAGGAGCCGCGCGGCCAGCGCACCGGCCGCGGCGGTCCGCAGGTCGGTCAGGTACCCGTTGTCGGCCAGCAATGCCAATGGGAAGCCGGTCGTGGCATCGAACACCAGGATCAAGCCCGACCCACTGGGGAGTCCGCGTTCGACGTTCCCGTAAAAGCCGCTGGCGATCTTCACGGCGAAGATGCGGGAGCCTCTCAAATACGCCGACTTCACGTGCACCTCTCCCTGGGCCTCGGGCACCTCCAGGCCCATGGGCGGCGGCAGTTCTACTCCGCCTTCGGCCATGGCTCGGAACGCTTTCTCCGCCGACGCCAGCGCTTCCGGTTCCTTTATCGCCGCGCGAATCTCGGCCTCGTCGATGATTTGCATCGGTCGTCCTCTCTATCGTCACCGTTTCAGGTGGTAGCGCATGATCGGTCGCGTCTCCGAGCGGCGCGCGACTTCCTCGAAGCCTGCCTTGCGGAACGCCGAAGCGGTACCGGTCCATGCGAATGCGTCCGCTGTACGACCTTTCCTTGGCTCCACCGGATAGCCTTCCACGATCCGTGCGCGGTTCTTCCGGGCGTACTTTGCGGCAGCCTCGAGCAACCGAATTGAGATCCCGGTACCGCGGTGCTCCTTTGCCACGAAGAGGCACGGCACCGACCACACCGGCCGGTCGTCGACCGGCTTCAGGATCCTCGATTTTTCCATTCGCGGAAAGGCCTCACGTGGCTGGACGGCACACCAGCCCACCGGCTCGTCATCTGTATAGGCGAGCAATCCGGGTTCGATGCCGGAGTCCACGATCCTCTTGAAGGCGCGCCGGTTCTTCTCTCCCTTGCGCCGCTCGAACTCCGAGTGGCTCAGCCGCCACCACATGCACCAGCAACCCCCGCAGGCGCCGGTACGACCGAACAGCCGCTTGAGGTCGGGCCAGCGCCCGGGCGTCAGCGGATGGAATGCCAGTTTCGGTTTTGCACGAGCAGCTCGGGGACTCATGTCAGGCTCCTCTCCAGCAACCCCCTCGCGATCGGTGTACGGAATAGACTGGGCGACCCGGACGGTCCCGGCAAGTCAGTTCGCCGAAGGGATCGGCGGGGGTCCACCTTAGACCTCGCCCGTGCCGCTAGACGTGGGCCGGCCGAAGCCGCATCTTGACGCGGCCTCACCGAACATCGAGCGACGCCCCCACCGCAACCCGCACGGAGCTATGACGAAGGGAAACGAGACTCCCGGGTCCATCAAGCCCTCAGACCACCAGCCGCCTCTGCCGCTGGATCGTTTCATAGTCGAGGATTCGCCGGACGACGAGGCCGTCCCCATGGACGTGCTGTTCGTCGGCGGTGGCCCCGCCGGACTGGCCGGGGCTATCGAGCTCGCCCGATTGGTCGCCCGGGACAACGAAGGTGGAGGCGGACTGGGCGAGCTGGAGATTGGCGTACTCGAGAAAGCCGGTTCGCTCGGTGAGCACTGCATGTCAGGCGCCATCGTGAACCCCGGCCCGTTCCGCGAACTCTTTCCCGACGTCCCCGAGAGCGAACTACCCTTCCGGGTGCCGGCGCCCAAAGATCGGGTCTACATGCTCTCGCAGCGAGGGAAGACCCGCATCCCCACGCCGCCATCGATGCACAACAAGGCCAACTACGTGGCCTCGATCTGCGAGATCGTGCGCTGGATGGGTGACCGTGCCGAAGCGGCGGGCGTAAACGTGTTCACCGGCTTTCCCGCCGAGTCGCTGCTCGTGGACGGCGACAATGTCATAGGCGTGCGCACGACCCCCAGCGGGCTCGACCGGCAGGGGCAGCCGGGGAGCGGCTACATGCCGGCCACCGATGTGACGGCACGGGTCACCGTGCTCAGCGAGGGGACTCGCGGCTCGCTGAGCCAGGCTTATATGGCGTGGCAGCGGGTCGAGGCGCCGAACCCGCAGATCTATGCCCTCGGGGTCAAGGAGCTCTGGCAGGTCAAGCAGGCGCCCAACCACGTCATCCACACCATGGGCTGGCCGCTTCCCAAGGACGCCTTCGGTGGTAGCTGGGTCTACCCGATGGCCGACGATCTCATCTCGCTCGGCCTCGTCGTCGGGCTCGACTACCGCCAGCACTCGCTGGACGTACACGTGTTGCTGCAAAAGCTCAAAGGGCACCCACTGGTGGCGCCGTATCTGGAAGGCGGCGAGCTGATGGAGTGGGGCGCGAAGACGATACCGGAAGGCGGCTACTACTCGCTGCCCGATCGGATGTACGGGAACGGTCTGCTCATCGCCGGCGACGCCGCCGGCTTCATCGACGTGCCGTCGCTCAAGGGGATTCATTACGCGGTCCAGTCGGGCATGTTCGCCGCCAGGACGATCTTCGAGGCGCTCAAGAACGATGACACTTCGTTAAGCGGGCTCTCCGGCTACGATGCCATGGTCCGCGACAGCTTCATAGGCAAAGATCTTTAAAAGACGCGCAACATGCGGCTCGCCTTCAAGTCGGGTCTCTACGGCGGCGGAGTGAAGGCGGCGATCATGAGCGCTACGAAGGGCGCATTGATGGGTGGCCGAATCGACGTACTCGCCGACGCGGACGAGCCGCGCGAGGTGACCGCGCCGGCCGAGTTCACGCCCGACGGCGAGCGTACGGTCGGCAAACTGGACGCGGTGTTTCGCTCGGGCAACGCGACCCGTGACGACATCCCATCGCATCTGATAGTCGGCGAAGAGGTTCCGCCGGATGTGGCGGACCTCTACGCCTACATGTGTCCGGCGGGCGTCTACGAGCGCGATGGAGATAAACTCGTCGTCAACGCGCCCAACTGCATCGACTGCAAAGCGACGGACATCCTCGGGCCACGTTGGACACCGCGAGAAGGTGGTAGCGGCCCGAGCTACAAGCGGATGTAGTCCGCGAGGAGTGACGATCATGCGCGCCTCCGTCTACCTACGTCTCGCTCTGCTGGTTCTGGTAGGGCTAGCCGGCTCCTCCTGCGAGCCCAGGACGGATCCCGAGGTGGAGAACCTCCGGGCGTTCGCAAAGCTGTACGGCTACGTTCGATTCTTCCATCCCAGCGATGAGGCGGCTTCCATCGATTGGGATCGGTTCGCCATCTACGGCGCCGAGCGCGTCGCAGCCGCCGGCTCGCGGGAGGAGCTGAGAGCAACCCTCGAGGAGTTGTTCCTGCCGATTGCGCCCACCGTGCAGATCTATCCGACGGGTGAGGCGCCGGAGCCGCTGCCGCTGGTGCCGGAAGATAGGGCGGGGCTGGAGGTCGTAGCCTGGCAACACGTGGGCGTGGCCCTCGGTCCGCGCTCCGTCTACCAAAGCAAGCGGTTGAACCGCGAGCTCGAGGTCGCGGGCGGGGGCTCAGGCATACTGACGCAGGCCATCGACGCCGCCGCGCATCGCGGCAAGGGAATCAGGTACCGAGCCCACGTGCGAGCCGAAGTGAGCGGGCCCGGGAGCCGTGTTCAGTTATGGTTGCGCGTCGACCGGCCGGGTAACCAGAGAGGCTTCTTTGACAACATGAATGACCGGCCGATCACGGCGAATGACTGGCAGCAGTACGAGATCGAAGGGTCGGTGGCGGATGATGCTTCGGGGATCGTGTTCGGCTGCTTCTTGTTAGGTCAGGGACGTGCCTGGGTTGATGGCGTCGAGCTCATGGTGCAGAACGAAAGCGGGGGATGGGAGCAGATCGAGGTAACGAACCCCGGCTTCGAGGAGGCTGGTGAGGGTGGCGGGCCCGCCGGATGGTGGGCCGGTAGCCCCGGGTTCCGCTACAGCGTGATTTCGGAAGACGCGCACAGCGGTAACCGTTCGCTCCTCATCGAGGACGAGCGCGCGGTCTTGACCGAGCCCTTGTTCGATGCGCACCCCGAGGTCGGCGAGCTGATCGAAAAGGAGATGGGTGCCGGCCTGTCGTGCCGGATCCCGCTGGCGCTGTTCAGCGAGAACGGCAAGACTCTGGGGCCCGAGCCGCGGCACTCGCTGACCAGCCTCCTCGCCCAGCTGGACGAGATCCCACTCGATGAACTGACGGCCGACGATGGCTCGGTGCGACTGGGCGACGTCGTCATCGCTTGG
>JBDHKT010000514.1:0-4469 GCA_039586255.1 Gemmatimonadota bacterium
CGTCTGCCCGTCATACGGCGAGACGACCCAGAAGACGATCTTCACGCCCCCCGTGACATCGGCGCCACTGAGGGAAAGGACCGTGTCAGACTGGGACCCGAGCGTCTCCGAGTCCGCGCTGAGGAACAGACTGTCAAGCGTGGCTCCAGTGCCCAGGTCGCGGATCGCCACGGCGATGTAACCGGTAGTGTCAACGTTCGACCTGAGCGGCTCGAAGCCCAACCCGTTATCGAACTGCATCGTCATCGTCGCGCTCAGGCCTTCGACCGAGACGAGGTCCCCGTCCGAGAACGCAACCTCGAAGCTGTCGACGTGGGCGAAGCCGGGAACCGGCAGACCGATCAGGCCGGCGCAGAATGGAGAGCACAGTTCGCTGTAGGAGAAGACTTGGCTGTCTTCCTCGCGGTCGATTGTAAAGACCCACGGGTCGCTGACGCTGTCTATCTGCACGATTCCGGGCAGAAAATCGGCGATCCCGATGGGATCGGAACTGAATGGAGCGACGATCCCGACGTCCCATTCCGGCGCCTCCGGCAACTGGCAGGCGGCCAGAGCCAACAGCGCGATGCCGGCGCCGAGGGCTAGGGTGGGGCGCAGGCGCGCTCTTGGGTGTCTGACGATAGAATGCACCGGATTTCCTCCGTCTTGCTCGGGGAGAGGGCGAACGCCGAGGCAGGTTGCCGGCCGGCGGCCCGGCGGCTTCAGGCGCGCGCTCCGGGGGGGAACCGGAGCCCGGTGGCGGGGATCCTTACCCCGCCGCAATAGCCTACACCGCGGAAGGGCTCAAAGTTTCGAGCCTGAGGCGTACTGCCACGGGCAGGCCCGGCCGTCTATATTGAAGGCCTGCAACCCAATGGTGGCCAGGGAGAGGCATAGCGGGTGGATACGGCGCGGATTCGAAATTTCTGTATTATCGCTCACATAGATCACGGGAAGTCGACGTTGGCCGACCGGCTCCTCGAGCTGACCGGCGCCGTCGATCCCCGGCAGATGCGGGAGCAGGTCCTGGACTCGATGGACCTGGAGCGGGAGCGCGGGATCACGATCAAGGCGCACGCCATCCGGCTGAGCTACCGGGCATCCGACGGCGAGGAGTACGAGCTCAACCTGATCGATACGCCGGGGCACGTCGATTTCACCTACGAGGTGAGCCGAAGCCTGGCGGCGTGCGAGGGCGCGATCCTGGTGGTGGATGCGAGCCAGGGTGTGGAGGCGCAAACGCTGTCGAATCTGTTACTGGCCACGGAGGCCGGGCTGACGATCGTGCCGGTAATCAACAAGATCGACCTGCCGGCGGCGGAACCGGAGCGCCGGCGCGCCGAGCTGGCCGAGCTGTTGGGCTGTGAGATTGGGGAGGTCCTGCTTGCCAGTGCCAAGGAGGGGACGGGCGTAGAAGCGGTTCTGGAGACGGTGGTGCGGCGCGTGCCGCCGCCGGGTGGCGATGCCGAGGCACCGCTGCGTGCGCTGATCTTCGATTCTCAATACGACAACTACCAGGGCGCCGTTCCGCTGGTGCGGGTGGTCGACGGACGTGTAAGTGGTGGAATGAGCATCGCCTTTGGCTCGAACGGCGCGGTTTACGAGGTCGGCCAGGTGGGCTACCTGCAGCTTGGCGCGGTCCCGACCTCCGAGCTCTCGGCGGGTGAAGTCGGGTACGTCACGGCGCAGATCAAGTCGATCGCCGACACTAAAGTGGGGGACACGGTGCTGGATGCGAAGCGGCGCGCCGCCGAGTTGTTGCCCGGTTACCGTGAAGTGAAGCCGATGGTCTTCGCCGGCCTCTATCCGGCGGATACGGACCAGTACGAGCGGGTGCGGGGCGCGCTGGAGAAGTTGAGCCTCAACGACGCGTCGATCCAGTACGAGTTCGAGACGAGTGAGGCGCTAGGGTTCGGCTTCCGTTGTGGTTTCTTGGGACTTCTGCATATGGAGATCGTGCGGGAGCGACTGGAGCGCGAGTTCGACCTCGATCTTGTCAGCACTGTGCCGAACGTGGAGTACAGGGTCGGCCGGCGCGACGGTTCGATCGTGGCGGTGGAGAACCCGGCGAAGATGCCGTCGCCGGCCGAGACCGATCGCATCGAGGAGCCCTACGTGCGGGTGCGCATCCTGTGCCCGGCGGAGTACATCGGCAGCGTGCAGAAGCTGTGTCATGAGCGGCGCGGCGAGTTCGGCCACATGCACTACATCTGACCCGCGGCACCGGCGGACTCGATTATGATCTCGTGGGCTATCGGGCCAGTCAACTGGTGCGCCTAGACGTGATGCTGAACGGCGATCCCGTCGACGCCCTCAGCATGATCGTGCACAAGGACAAAGCTTACTTCTACGGACGTGGGCTCGTGCAGCGTCTGAGGGAGTTGATCCCGCGGCAGCTTTTTGCCGTGGCGATTCAGGCGGCTGTCGGCAGCCGCGTCATCGCGCGTGAGACTGTTCGGCCGCTGCGGAAGAACGTGACGGCCAAGTGCTACGGCGGGGACGTCACGCGCAAGCGGAAGCTCTTGGAAAAGCAGAAGGAAGGTAAGAAGCGCATGAAGCGCATTGGCCGGGTCGACGTGCCGAGAGAGGCCTTCCTCGCGCTGCTTCAGGTGGGTGAGGGGTGAGCCGGACGCGCGGTGGACCGATCTACGCTCGCGCCCCGGACCGTCTGGGCGATGTGGTGATGGCCATCCCGGCGCTGCAACGTCTGGCCGAGCGCTATCCGGAGACCGATGTCGACGTCTGGTGTCCCTCGGCTTGGGCACCGCTTCTCGAGACCGCCGCTCTTCCGGTGGATGTCATGGCGTTCCGGCGGACGCGGGCGGTCTGGAGGGAGGCGGCGCGGATCCGCGATGTGGGCTACGAGGCGTCTTACCTGTTCACACCGTCGTTTTCCACCGCAGCCGTCGCCTGCATGGCGGGCATACCGATGCGGAGGGGGACACCCACCGGCATCCGAGGCCTGCTGCTGAACGACCGCTCGGTTCGCCCAGAGGTTCCTGGCGAGCACCGGGTGAGTTCTTACATGCGGCTGGTCGACCCGGAGTGGAAGGGCGGGGCGCCGCCGCCGCGGCTGCCGGTGCGCGAGCGAGCGGTCGACCAGTTTCGCCAGCTCGTAGCGGGCCGCTTCGAGCGGCCGGCCGTGGGGATCTTTCCGGGCCCCAACGCTCCGGCGAGTCGCTGGCCCGAGGGCAAGTTCACGGCGCTGGCCGGTATTCTGGGGCAGGAGGTCGGGACGGTGGTCGTGTTCGGCGGCCCGAAGGAAGAGGTGCTTGCGGCCCGGGTGGCGGCGGGCGCCGGGGTACGCGGGGTCGACCTCGGCGGTCGGACCAGTCTCGGGGTGCTTGCCGCCGGATTCAGCGAGTGCGACCTGGTGATCACCAACGATGGCGGTCCGATGCATCTGGCGGCGGCGGTGGGTGCAGCTGTCATCGCGATCTTCGGAGCGGGCGACCCGGAACGCACCGGCCCGCTGAACCCGCGCGCGCGGGTGCTCTGGCAGTCTGATTTGCCGTGCGCCCCGTGCGGGAAGAGCCGATGCCCGCGTCGGGGCCGCGGCACCTTCCTGCCGGAGGCACACGAGGAGTGTCTGGAGCTCATTCCTGTCGAGGCCGTCGTCCAGGCGGCCCGCGAGCAGCTAAGAGAAGCGGGGGCCTCAAAGTGATGTCAAAAGTGCCGGAAGGTGATTGGATCGTCGGTGTGGACATTGGGGGCACCAACCTGAACGTAGGGGTGGTGCCGTTCGAGGGTGGGCTGCCACTCGCCGTGCGCAGCGAGCGGACCGAGGTCTTACGCGGCGCCAAGTTCATCGTCGATCGAGTTGTCCGGATGATCGAGGAGTCGATGCGCGAGGTGATGGACGAGAAGGGCGTCGGTCGCGAGACGTTCGCCGGGGTCGGCATCGGATCACCGGGGCCGCTGGATCGCAAGACCGGTACCGTGATCAACACGCCCAACCTCGGCTGGCGCAACTTCCCGCTGCGCGACCTGATCCAGAACGCGGTCGGATTGCCGGCTACGCTCGACAACGATGCGAACGCGGCCACCTACGGCGAATGGTGGATGGGTGCCGGGCGCGGGGTCGACACGCTGGTCGGTGTCACGCTGGGCACCGGAATCGGTGGTGGGATAGTGCTGAACGGCGAGCTCTACCACGGCACCAACGACGCCGCCGCTGAGATCGGGCATATGACCATCGACTCGACCGGACGCAAGTGCAACTGTGGCAATTACGGCTGCCTGGAGGCCTACGCGTCGGGCCAGGTTATAGCGGCGCGCGCCGTCGAGGATCTCGATTCCGGTGTCGGGTCGATCCTGCCCGAGCTGGCCGGTGACGTCCAGAACATCACCGCCGAGACCGTCTTCGAGGCAGTCGTCCAGGGAGATCCGTACGCGACCGAGGTCATGCACGACACGGCCAAGTTCCTGGGCGTCGGCCTGGCCAACGTCATCAATATCCTCAACCCGGAGGTGCTGGTGATCTCCGGCGG
>JBDHKT010000515.1:0-2284 GCA_039586255.1 Gemmatimonadota bacterium
ATGCTGATGCTCCCGGTCGGCCTCGCGCTGCGGCGCGCCGCGTGATAGACGCAACCGACGCTGAACTCAACCTCGGACGGATGCTGAGATGCTGGCCTTGATCGAGATGAACCTGCTCCCGGGCGGAAAGCGGGGAGTAGCGCGGCAGAAGGGCGGACGCAAACCGTCCCTCCCGAAGTTCGAGGGGCTGCGCGACGTGATCAAAGGCGATCCCTGGGTCATTGGGGTGGCCGTCCTCGCGATGATCGCAGCGCTCCATCTCGGGTTTACCTGGGTCACCCAGGGCGTATCGCTCGGTCGGATTGAGGAGGAGTTGGTGATCCAACGCCAGGACTCGATTCGCTATGCTGAAGCCATCGCCGCTGCGGATAGCCTCCAGGCCCGTCAGGACACCCTGCAGCGTAAAGAGGCCATCATCCGCGAAATCGATTCCGATCGCTTCGTCTGGCCGCACATCTTGGACGAGATCAGCGAGGCGCTGCCCGAGTATACCTGGCTCACCACCGTCGCGCAGACCGCCGGTACCGGCAGCAACATCGAGTTCCGGATCGATGGGATGACCGGGCAGACCCCGGCACTCACACGCTTCATGCGTAATCTCGAAGACTCGCCCTTCATTCAGGACGTCCGGTTGTCTTCGGACCAGCAGATACAGCAGGGGGCGAGACTGGTTCATAGCTTCGTACTAACGGCTCGCTACCAGATCCCCGATCCGGCCGCGATCGTAACCGAGCCGATTATCCTGGCAGGGGAGTAAAGCCGTGGCCCTACTACCGGCTGATCCCAAAGGACGTAAGCAGGCGCTGCTCCTGATCTTGGCTCTCGTCGGCGCGGGTTGGTACGTCGGCAAGATGTACGCGCTCGACCCGCGGCAGACGGAGATAAATGTCATCAGGGGCCAGTTGGAGAACCTCGAGACACAGAACCGGCGTTCCCGGGCTCTCGCGGCTCGCAGGGATGATCTGCATGCTCGCATGGAGCTTCAGGAGCGCCAGCTCAGGATCTTCGAGGAGCTCATCCCGGAATCCGAAGAGGTAGCGGAGCTACTCGATGCCATCTCCGTCGAGGCGCGGCTCACGGGTATCGAGCGGACCAGCTTCAGGCCCCAGGGCGATGAGCCCGGTGACTTCTACACCAGGCGGACCTGGGAGGTCACCCTGGTCGGTGAGTATCACGACATCGGCAGGTACCTGGCGCGCATCGCCTCGCTGCCGCGGATCATCAAGCCTTCCGCTG
Organism: Gemmatimonadota bacterium; assembly: GCA_039586255.1. Classification (GTDB taxonomy): domain Bacteria; phylum Gemmatimonadota; class Gemmatimonadetes; order Palauibacterales; family KS3-K002. The sequence continues at coordinate 1,237 of JBDHKT010000515.1, forward strand.
TGAGCATCGGGTTGGCACCGCGCAGCCGCGCCACCCGGGATATGGTAGCTCCGCTGGAACTCTCGATGAGAATCGAAACGTTCGTACTCGGAGGCCCGCCCGGCCAGCAGCCGGCAGAAGGCCAGGGAGCGTCCTATAGTGGCTAACGCCGCCTTGATACTCGTCTCGGCGCTCGCCAGCCTGGCGGCCGGCCCATCTCCCGACCCGCAAGCGGTCCAGGACTCCGCCACCACTGGCCAGACGTCCGAGCAACAGGCCATATACCGGCGCGAAAGGTTCGTCTATCCGTCGGACAACCGCCGTAATCCGTTCGTCAGCCTTATCGGACCCGACGTCGATTCGGGGCCGATCTACGATGACCTCGACCTGATGGGGATCATCTTTGGAGGTTCGGCTGGCAGTGTCGCAACGGTCATTGACCGCGCGACCGAGAAGCGCTACCGCGTGCGCCGTGGGGACACGGTCGGCACTGCGCGCGTCGTCGAAATCCGGCCCGACGCAGTCGTCTTCCAGGTCACCGAGTTCGGTGTGACCCGTAGCGAGACCCTGCGCATTAGGCGAGGTGAAGAAGAGGAGGAGCAAGCATGATGCTCCATACGCTGTTGTTCTTGTGGGCAGCGGCAGGAGGCGACGACCCTGCCAACGTGACCGAGCTGCGGGTTGTCCCCGCAACTGCCGGCTATACCGAGGTCGTCGTCCGCATGAGCGGGGAGGTGAGTTACTCCGACTTCCTGCTCACCGACCCGCCCCGGTTGATCGTCGATCTCAAAGGCGCCCGCCATGCACTACCGAGGGACAACTTTGAGAACATCAATCGCGGCGGCGTGATCCGCGTCCGCACGAGCCAGTTCCGAGACGACGTGGTCCGCATCGTCGTGGAGCTCTTGCAGCCGACGAGCTACACCCTCGTTCGGCAGGGTGGCGAGATCAGAGTCTCCTTCCCTAACCTCGCGGGCGTACCATTCGACTCGTGGGGCAGCGGGCCGAGCTCGCCTGTCGCCGCAATCCCCGAGCCCGCTCAACCGGTGTCGCCGGCGCCGCGCCAGCT
>JBDHKT010000032.1:0-9320 GCA_039586255.1 Gemmatimonadota bacterium
CGGAGTCGCGAGGACTTCGTCCGTTTCTACCAGGCGTCGAGCTCGGTCTTCTCGGACGCACGTGTTACGATCGACATCATGGTGGCCGAGGGAGACATGGTAGCCACCTATGGGTCGTTCACAGGGACGCAAGATGGCCGGATGGGACTGTTCCCACCCACCGACAAAGAAGTGGACAGCAAGTTCCTGAGCATCATCCGGCTGGAGGACGGGAAGATCGCCGAGCTGTGGGTCGAGTGGGATAATCTGGCGATCCTGACGCAGCTGGGGCACTTCCCTCCACCCGTGGAAGGATCGTAGTCAGCCACGACCATGGAACAGGAACCGAGCGAGTACTGCTGCCTGCGCTGTAAGGATGTCGGGCTGACGCCCACCGATACCGCGGACGGGTACGAGTTCTTCAAGTGTCCCCGGTGTAAACGCCGGTTCACCAAGTCTCCCGGCGTGACCACGCTGCACGATCGCTGGGGGAGTCCGATCAGTCTCGTCCTTTACCTCACGATCTTCAGGTCGGATCCGCCGGCGGAGGCGGAGTCGTTGGCCGTCACTTACGCGGGACAGTTCTCGCGTGAAGAGGTCACTATGATCATCAAGGAGATTCGCCTCGAGCTCGCCGACCCCGTCCAGCAGGTGCGCGATATCCTCGGACAGGAGCAGCCGGAGGAAGTGCTTCGCGAGTACCTGCGCCTGCTGGCAGACTACCTGGAGTCGGCCATCGGCCGAGAGTGAGGTCCATGCGGCCAGCTGGAGTAACATGACATGAGTGACTCAGTACAAGTCGTTCAGAAGGTCCGTGAGGATCTCAGGGAGATCGACGACTACATCCGCGAGCATCCCTATCCCGACGCCCTGATGAAGGGGGAGGTCTCGCTCGACGCGCTCCGCGCCTTCCCCGGCCATCAGTATCACATCATCACCAGCGACCTACGCTCACTCGCCCTACTGGTCCAGCGATTCGGCGACGCACCGAGCCGCGATTTCCTGATGGGGATCCTCGACGGCGAACGGATGGGGCTGGACGGGCTGCTGATTATGGCCCGCAAGCTCGGGATGACCGAGGACGAGCTTAAGGCGTACGAGCCCTCCGCCGAGGGCTTCGCCTACACGACCTTCATGGCCTGGCAGGCGCTCTACGCTACCGCCGCCGAGTTCGTCATCGGCATCCTCGTCAACTTCGCGGCCTGGGGGCACAACTGCGGCCGGATGAGCGCCGCGCTGCGAGAGAGCTACGGATTCGCCGAGGAAGAAACCGCCTTCCTAGATGCGTTCGCCAACATGCCCTCGTTCGAGGAGGTCGCACTGGCGATTATCCAGGACGGGCTCGACCACGGCGAGCGGCCGGCGCGGCTCCAGCGCAGCGCGCGACTCTTCCAGGCCTACGAGCTGATGTTCTGGGACGCCATGGCGGCAGCTGCGACGACCGCCTGAGGCGCGACTTCACCCAGGCCCTTACGCTGGCTCCGAGGTGCCCGTCGCTGGTCTTGCGGCGGTACTGGCACCTATCTTTCGGTCGGGAGATCAGTCCAGAAAACGAACAAGTATTGCTATTAGGCTGCTATCGTGAGCCTCGGTTGTACTACCGACTCCGCGAGTCGTGAGTCGACTACGCAGTGAGGTGATACCATGCGCTATCAAGTCTCGAGTCGATGGAGAACTGCCCTTCCTATCGTCTTTGCTGCCCTCGCCTGCTGGACGTGGCCGCGACCCTCGTTGGCGCAAATCATATCGGCGCCGATCGTTCCCGAGGCTGCCCAGCTCGAGCTGTTGTTTGACGGGGGTTTCTTCACCGAGGGGCCGGCGGTTGCTCCAGACGGGTCTGTCTACTTCAGCGACATCACCAACACCGCGAATTCGGGTATGCAGGCCGGTCACATCTGGCGATACGATCCAGCTACTGGCCAAGCAACGGTTTTCCGGTCACCGAGCGGAATGGCCAACGGGATCATATTCGACTCGGAAGGAAGGATGCTGGTAGCGGAGGGAGCCGACTTCGGGGGCAGATGTGTGATCCGTACCGATATGACGACCGGCAAGAGCGTAATCATAGCCGGTCTCTACAACGGCAGGTCTTTCAACGCGCCGAACGATCTCGCCATCGACGAGGCGGGGCGAGTCTACTTCACGGACCCGCGGTACATGGGGCACGAGCCCGTCGAGCAACCCTTCATGGGCGTATACCGTATCGATCCTGATGGGACCGTCTCGTTGATCATAACGGACGCGGGCACGCCGAACGGCATCCTGGTCTCGCCGGACCAACGGACGCTATATGTGGCGAGTGTGGACTATCCGACCAAGTATACTCTCCACGCCCTACTCGCCTACGACCTTGCAGAAGATGGCAGTGTTTCCAACCGCAGAGTCGTCGTCGACTTCGCACCGGATGCCGGTCCAGACGGCATGGCCATTGACGACGAAGGCCACCTCTATCTCGCACGACCGGCGCAGACGCCCGGGATCTACGTGTATTCGCCGGACGGCGACGAGCTGGCGTTGATACCGACTCCCGAGTCACCCACCAATGTGACTTTCGGGCGCGGACCGACCAGCAAGACACTGTACATCACTGCCGGCAAGAGCTTATACAAGATCGAGCTCAGTAGAGAAGGTTATCACGCAGCGAGGTGGTGATTCGCGAGAGAGGCTCACCAATGTCCGCGCCGCGCTACAGTGGGATTGCCACCTTCATGGGCACGTCACCTGTCCGTGACCCATCGAAGCTGGATATCGCTCTCATCGGTGTGCCTTTCGACGGCGGCGCGGAGAACCGCCCCGGCCAGCGTCACGGTCCGCGCGAGATCCGCAATATGTCCAGCCTGATGCGGGCCGTCCATCACGTCACGAGAGTCAACCCTTACGAGCTATGTCGCATTGCCGACCTGGGCGACGTTCCGATGGCCAACGCTTTCGATCTCGAGGCGAGTCATACCGATATCACGGAGTTCTACCGCGAGGTGCACGCAGCGCGCGCGGCGCCGCTGAGCGCTGGGGGCGACCATTCGATCAGCCTGCCGATCCTGCGAGCTATCGCTGCGCACAGGCCTGTCGGCCTGGTGCATATCGACGCCCACACCGACACCTGTGACGAGGAGCTGGGCTCCAGATTCACTCACGGCACACCCTTCCGCCGGGCTGTGGAAGAGGGGCTCCTCGATCCCAAGCGTACGGTGCAGATCGGCATCCGAGGTGCCCAGAACTCGGAGGAAGGGTGGACTTTCTCCGTCGAGTCGGGCATGCGCGTGATCTTCATCGAGGAGTTCACCAGGCTGGGTGTGGAGGCAGTGATCGCCGAGGCTCGGCGTGTGGCAGGGGATGGCGCCACCTATGTCTCCTTCGACATCGACAGTCTCGATCCGGCATTCGCTCCCGGTACGGGTACGCCGGAGGTCGGCGGATTGACGACCATCGAGGCGCAGGCGTTGCTGCGTGGCCTACGGGGTCTCGACCTGATCGGCGGCGATGTCGTCGAGGTATCACCGCCATTCGACCCCTCGGGGAATACCGCGCTCGTCGGTGCCACGATGATGTACGAGATACTGTGCACTCTGGCCGAAGCGGTCGCCCGACGAAAAAGGGAGGCACTGCGATGATAATGACCGGACGCCGACAGCTCGTTCACCTTTCCTGCCTGCTCCTGCTAGCCTGTATCGGGTGCCAGCCACAGACATCCGATGTCGAAGCGGCAAACAAGGAAGTGGTGCAGGCGGTGTACGACGCTATCGACACCCAGGATTACGATCGACTCGGCGAGCTTATCGCCGAAGATTTCGTGGGCCACGCCGTCGGCTTCCCCGAGCCGTTCGATAGAGACGCCGTACTTGAGTTGATTCGAACCTGGTACAGCGCTTTTCCGGACTACGTACATGTGGTCGAGACGATGGTCGCCGAAGGCGATCGCGTTGCCATCAGGTTGACCTACAATGCCACGCACCAAGGCGAGTTCGAGGGGATCCCGGCGACCGGTAATCGGATCAGCTACGCGGGTGCCCAGATAGTCACGATAGCGGACGGGATGATCACGGAGATGTGGGTGCTGGAGGACATGCTGGGCTTGATGTCGCAGCTCGGGATGCAGCTGGTGCCCGCGGAACAGGAGACCTAGCAGGGCTCGAGCCGCAAACGGAGGGTCTCCCATGGGGATACCGTCGGATACGTTCGGAATGATGGTAGTGGTGGCCATCGTTGGAGTAGTATCGATTTTGGTCGGGTCCGAATTCGGGACAGATGCTTTGCTGCGCGTCTTGGGATTCTACTTGATCCTCGGTGTGGCCCTAGAGGTTGCCGACCGGTTCTGGCATGATGATCTGCCCGCGTGGCTGGTGATTGGGCTGTTCTGGGTGCCGACCATTGCGATCCTAGGAGCGACATTCGGGCTGTGGACCTTGCCTCTCTTGTAGTCGGTCATCAAGAAGGAGGGACGACCAGTGAAAATCTCGAGAACCGCAGTCATGGCAGTGACGCTGGTGACGGCAGGTGTCGCGGCGGCGTGCGCTACAAGTCAGCCGCCCCCGGACGTGACGGCGGACATCGCAGCCGCCAACGACGCGTTCATGGCCGCGTTCACCGCAGGCGACGGCGCGGGCGCCGCCGAATCTTACACAGACGACGCGCGGCTGCTACCGCCCGGGGGCGACCCTGTGGACGGGCAAGCCGCCATCGGGACGTTCTGGCAGTCGGTGATCGACTCCGGCGTCGCCGAGGCCAAGCTGATGATCGATGAGGTCGAGAACTTCGGCGACACGGCGTGCGAGGTATCGCACTACGCCATGTACGACGCCGACGGCAACGTAGTTGGTGAAGGCAGGTACATCGTCATCTGGAAGCGCACGGACGCAGGCTGGAAGCTGCATCGCGACATCTGGAACTAGGAGTGCGAGTACGGCCAGGCTCGACACGGGGAGATAGGTCTCCGTGAAGCGAGAGAGCATCGACGCCTACGACGTGCCGGACCGGGTCGCGTCGTATGACGCCGACATGGAGGTGATGCACCCCAACCGGGCCAAGATGGTCGAGCTGGCGGTCGAGTTCGTGCCGTTCCCACAGGACGCAGAGATCACTGTGCTCGACCTGGGGGTCGGGACGGGATTCATGACCAGGCACCTGCTCGAGGCGTACCCTCGTGCCCGCGTAATCGGCGTGGACGGTGCGCCGGCGATGATCGAGATGGCGAAACTCAGGCTAGGAAGCATGGCCGAGCGCGTCGATTTCCGAGTCGGCGACTTCCGGGAACTGGGGACGCTCGTCCGGAAGGACGAGACCGCGGCAACTGCCCTCTCTTCGTACGCTCTGCACCACCTGGATCGCGATGCAAAGACCGAGGTGATCCGGCAGGCCGTGGATCTACTGGAGCCCGGCGGCTGGTTCATCAACGCCGACCTCATCGTGGCCACGAGCTCCGGGGTGGAGGCGCGGATGCAGCAGCTCCGCGTCGATGGAATCATGAGGCGTGCCCCGCCGGGCGACCGCCGCTTCGCGGATGAGAAGGCGACGCGCCGCTTCCTCCACGACCTCGAGGCAGAAGAAGGAGACCAGCCGGTCACGCTCCAGCAGGACCTCGAGATCATGACAAGCGCGGGCCTCGAGGAGGGCTGCGTGCTGTGGCTGGAATACCGGGAAGCAGTCAGCGCCGGACGCAAACCTATATAGGAGGAACGGCTCGATGCGAACTCACGTGATGCTTCTGTGCATTCCGGCCCTAGGACTGCTGGCGGGATGCACTCCGCCGCCGGACGCGACGCTGGAGGCGAACAAGGAGCTTTTCCGCCAGTACGTCGAGGCGTACAACAGCAATGACACGGACCGCCTCGATGAGCTGATGACGGCCGACTTCGCGCGACACTCGGACGCTGCAACCGAGGTCCACAGCCTCGAGGAGTTCAAAGCCGACGTCAGGCAGGGTTACGAAGCGTTCCCCGACGGCCACATGGAAGTGCACATGCTCGTCGCCGAGGGGGACAAAGTCGCGGGATATATGACATGGACCGGCACGCAGGAAGGCGCCTGGGGGCCCTTCCCCGCGACCAGCGCGAAGGCCGAGATGAAGTTCATCTACCTGTTCCGAGTCGAGGAAGGAAAGCTGGCCGAGATGTGGGTCGAGTGGGACAACATCGGCTTCTTGACACAGCTCGGTCACTTCCCGCCGCCCGAGGGCACGTAGGTCGCTCGTCATGAACTGGGATGCCATCGGAGCTATCGGCGAGGTGATCGGGGCCGTTGCCGTAGTCGCCTCACTCGTATACCTGGCGGTCCAAGCAGGCTGACACAGGCGAAGCGCCATGAAGGCTAAGGAGGCCTCATGTTAACCAGGAAAAACGTCGGGCTGGCCCTGCTCTGGATAGGTATCGTCTACATGGTAGTGATGGGCTGGCTCGCGAGCTGGTGGTTCGCGGCCACGTTCAGAGACCTGACATTAGTGGAGATCCGCGAGACGGCCTGGGCGCTGAACCGGCCCCTGTTCTGGCTATGGGCCTTTTCGGTGCCGCTGGGCTCAATACTGGCTGGACTCGGCCTGCTGCTACGCGCCGGGTCGGAGGCCTCTTACATCTGGTCCTTCGTAATGGTGATGGTGGTTGCACTCGGGCTGACGCCGTTCGTGCCAACCGAGACGCACCACCCACCGGTGTTCGGTGTGGTCGGCGGCGTGATCCTGGCCCTGTTCATACTGACCGTCTGGTTCTGGGCGAAGAGCCGGGCGAGTCTCGAGGGCCCGGCCAAAAGGGCCGCCGACCTGCGGCTTACCGGCTACGTGTGGCTCATCATCTCCATGTGGTACCTGTGCGGAACGGTCGGGGCCCCATACCTCACCGGGCTCAAGCAGCTCGACCCCGGCAGCCCGGTCCCGGTGATCGTGTACCTCGCGCTCGCCTGGCTGTTTCTCTTCCTGGCCCAGTACACGGAAGCGAAGTCGGTCGGCGTTAGCAGTTCGGTCTAGGCGATGCGCACTAGCCACGATCTCGAGAGCGGCAGGCTGAGCGCCCTCTGCGTCGCGGCGCTGCTCGGGCTTTCAGCGTGCGGTAACGGCGCCCCCGAGAGTCAGATCTTCCGCGGCCTCGCCGTCCACGGTCACGAGGTGCGGTCGTTCCGGCCGTGCGGGTCGGACGAGGCGCTTTGGGCGATCGATCGGCAGGGCGTGCTCTGGGAGATCCACAACGAGCTCGTACCACGCAGCGAGCCCTACGAAGAGGTGTTCGCGGTGGTGGCGGGGCGGACGGGGCCGCCGCCGACCGAGGGCTTCGGCGCGGATTATCCCGAACGACTCGACGTCGACGAGGTACTCTACGTCGCCTGGGAAGGTTTCGGCTGCGACACGGACTGGACCGGCTTCGACTACCGAGCGTACGGGAACGAGCCGTTCTGGAACGTCGAGCTATCGGCCGCCGGGTTGCGCCTGAACCGGCTCGGTAGCGAGGCGCGGACATGGGCCGACTTCCGGGAGCACACCATAGAGAACGGCGTTCGCTACGAGGGCGACGGACCACCGATCGAGCTGACGCTGGTCCACGAACCGTGCCGCGACTCGATGTCGGGCGCCTATTTCGGCATGAGCGCGCGGCTCGTGCTGGGCGCGGAGGAGCTGAGAGGGTGCGCGCTCCCGGGATCGCCCTGAAGCCGGTGGCACAGCAGTCAATTGGCCGGTGACGGCCGATCGCGGAGCTGGCACGATGAGCTTTGGGACGGCAACACGGAGACTGTCGGCATGTTACTTCACCTTCCGTAGCAGCGGCCACACAGCTCGGAGGTGCACGATGTTACGCTGTTATGCACTCGCCGGGGCCGTCGCTTTCGTGACCCTCGGCCTCGCTCCCCTACCCGCGTACGCGCAAATCCTCGAGATCGGCGGCCGATTGGGACCGGCTATCGCGACTACCGCCCGCGACGGCGATGGGGATTCGAAGCTCGGCTTCAGCATCGGGGGCTTCGCCGGGTACAGGCTAGGCGACCGCGTGACGATCTACGGCGAGTTGTCTTTCGTGAGGAAAGGATTCTCGAGCGAGGCAATATTATTTGGCGACGCTGGCGGAGGGGTCGTCCAGCAGACGACCCTGGAGTGGACCGTGCATCTCGACTACCTGGAGTTGCAGGTTCCGCTTGCCTTCGTGTTCCCAACAGGCGGCCGGCTGCGGCCGCGGCTGTATGCGGGGCCCAGCCTGGCGATCGAGCTCCGCTGTGGCTCGGGTCTGGCCGTGCAGAACGAATTTTACATAGTGGGGGGCGAGCTCATCGGCAGCGAGGAGAGCGAGGTCACAGGCGACTGCCGTGACGGTTACGACCAGGGCCCCTTCGTACCGCTCCTAATCGAGACCAAGACGATCGACATCGGCATCCTATTCGGTGGTGGCCTGGACATCCGGATCGGAAGCGGCGCGCTGACGGCTGATGTGCGCTACAACCTCGGGCTGATCGATGTCGACGAATCGGACGCCACGTTGAAGAACCGTGCGTTTCAAGTACTGCTGGGCTATTCTTACTTTCTCCGGTGAGTCGGAGAGTCCGAGTATGCGAGCGGCCCGCGTGAGAGTCGCATACGGCAACCTCAATCTGCGGTGAGTCCATTGAGCTCCCGGATTCGCAGCCTCTTGGCCGAGCTCAAGCGGCGCAAGGTCTTCCGCGTGGCGGTGGTCTACGTCATCGTCGGATTCGCCGTCATCGAAGGCGGCCAGCTCATCTTCGATGCGCTCGAGTTCCCGCGCGCCGCCTGGCAGCTTGTCGTGGTCCTCACCCTCCTCGGCTTCCCCATCGCCCTGGTCCTCGCCTGGGCGCTGGAGCTCACCCCCGAAGGGATCCGGGTAACACCGCCGGCAGAGCCGCCCGAGGCCGCCGGCGACGAGGAACCGACCGGCACCCCGGCCACCGAGCCCGATAAGCCCGTCCCGGTACGACGCCCGACCGACGATCGACCCTGTGTCGTGGTCCTGCCGTTTGCCAACCTGAGTGGCGATCCCGAGAACGAGTTCTTCAGCGACGGTGTGACGGAAGACATCATGGCGCGGCTGGCAGGGATCCGCGGGCTGCGCGTGATCTCCAGGACGACCGCCATGAGGTACAAAGGCTCCGACTTGAGCCTGCCGCAGATCGCCGAGGAGTTGAGCGTCGGTGCCGTCGTCGAGGGGACCGTCCGTCGATCCGGCGACCGGGTGAGGGTCACAGCCCAGCTGATCGCCGCCGACCGTGACGAGCATCTCTGGGCCGAGACCTACGATCGGGTCCTCGAGGACGTGTTCGCCGTGCAGAGCGATGTGGCCGGGAACATCGCCAAGGCACTGCGCGCGGAACTGACCCCGGGCGAGCGAGAGCGGCTGCAGCGCAAGCCGACGGAGAAC
>JBDHKT010000033.1:0-9312 GCA_039586255.1 Gemmatimonadota bacterium
CGCGGTCAGCTCGCCGTACAGGTAGCTCTGGTGCGGAAGGACTCCTAAGCGCTCGCGCACGCCGAGGCCGTTGCGCAACTGCTGGCCGAAGATCTTGACCTGGCCGTAGGTCGGTCGCGTGACGGCGGTGAGCACCCTGAGTAGCGTGCTCTTGCCGGACCCGTTGGGCCCCAGCAGCGACACCAGCTGGCCGCGCCCGACCTGTAGATCGACGGCCCTCACCGCCCAGGTGCGCGCGTAGCGCTTGCTGACCTGGCGAGCCTCTACGACGAGGGCCGCGGGATCGGTCTGGTCCCGGGCCGCGCCGGGCGCCTTGGCGTTTTCGGCCATTCCTTCCTGTTCCCTGTGGTTCTTACGAGGCACAAGGAGTACTCACGTCCCGCCATCAGGTCAAGGTGTCCCGGGGGGCTCTCTTGCACCGGTCATCCGCGGGCCGCACTATACGCCGTCGCCTGACTGGTACCGTCTTATAGACCGGAGAAGCGAAGGAACCGTGCACGCCCGAACACACCTCATCACCGGCCTCGCGCTGCTTCTGGCAGCGGGCCCGGCGCTGGGCCAGACACGCGACCCGGAGCCCGGGGCCTACAGTTTCGTATCGGGGACCGGCCACGGCGCAGCGCTCTGGGTGAACCCGGGCGCCGCCGGCTTCAACCAGGCTGTCTACCTCGTCGGCCACATGACATGGGACCGGCCGGAAGACAGCGACTGGTCGACCGGGCAGTACACGGTCGGGATACTTTCGAGGGTCATCGCCTTCGGGTACCGTCACGACGACTTCCAGCCGGGCGGGCAGGGCGACGCCTACACGTTGGCGCTGGGTCTGGCTCGGGTAAGTAACGGGATCGGCGTGTCGCGGACCTGGCGCACGGTAGGTGATGCCAAGGGGAGCTGGGAGATCGGGTACGTGAACCACGGGATCTCCGGCGTCTCGCTCGGACTGGTCTGGCGCGACATCGGCTCGCCGACAGTCCGGGACACGGTACGCTACGAGCGGCTGATCGGCGCCGTCACGTACCGGCCGCCCACCACTCCCGTCTCGGTCTCGGCGCAGGGCAACTACCGGCTGGACGGCGGCAGGTTCGACGGCTTCCGCATCGGCGGCTCGGTCCTGATCCTCGGCAGCCTGGACACCTTCGCCCTGGCGGAATGGGACGGCGAAGGCGACTTCATGGTATTCCGCCTCGGCGCCACGCTCGGCAGTGGGGGGGCGAAGCTGTTCGCTGGGGCGGGACTGGATTCGGGTGGTAACGCCCGCACTACCAGCGCCGGACTTTCCTACCGCTCACAGCAACGCTGAGGTAGGCAGAAGCCGCGGCTCCCAGACTAACTCACGACCTCTGCGAGGTAGTCCTCCGGCCCCTCCCTGACACCATCTGAACCGAACCGTGCGCTGGGAGCCGAGGGTGTCGTTGAGCGTAATTCGGAGCGCGGGGGCGGCGAAGCCGCGCTGCCCGCAATCGAGCCGCGCGACATGGAGCGAAACGACCCCTCGGCGACCGTCTCACCGATAGAACTCAGAGATCGAACTCAGAGATCGAACTCGTACTGCACTCCGAGGAAGGTACGGCGGTGGTGTGGGGTCGGTCCCAGGCGACCGAGGCCGTCGCGATGGTCGCGTGTGCCGTAACCGACATTGTGCTCCCAACCGTAGCCCGGGTAGACCCGCGCCAGGCGCTCCATCAACCGGTCGCGGACGACCTTGGCGACGATCGCCGCACAGGCGATGGACTGACACTTCCGGTCGCCCTTAACGATGGCGAGGTGGTCGCCCAGGCAGGGCTGCGGCCGTCCGTCGATGAGCACGGTGTCGGGGGTCAAGGGGAGATGTCTGAGGGCACGCTCCATCGCCAGCCCGCTGGCCCGGCGGACGTTCAGCCGCTCGACCTCGCGGGCCGATGCCGCGCCGACGCCGACGGCCACGGCGCTCTCGTAGATCGCCTCGGCTATCTCTTCGCGCCGAGCCGCGCTGAGCAGCTTGGAATCGACGGCACCTTTGATGCCGCCCTCAACGGGGAGGATGACCGCAGCTGCGACAACGGGGCCGGCTAATGAGCCGCACCCCACTTCGTCGACACCTGCTATGTGCTGGAATCCTGCGCGCCAGTATCGGCGCTCGGTGGTCAGGGCGATAGCCCGCCGGCCCATGACCCAGGCCTCAGCCCTACCGCTCCTCCTTGATCCGCGCCTTCTTGCCCCGCAGGCTGCGGAGGTAGTAGAGCTTGGCGCGCCTGACCTTCCCCCTGCGGAGGACTTTGATCTCGGCGATGGCAGGGGAGTGGATCGGGAAGATTCGCTCGACGCCCACGCCGCCGGAGACCTTGCGTACGGTCAGTGTCTCCCGCAGGCCGCCGCCCTTGCGCGCGATGCAAACGCCCTCGAACGGCTGGATCCGCACCTTCTCGCCTTCCTTCACGCGGACCAGCACGCGCACCGTATCGCCGGGGCCGACGTCGGGGATGTCGCTCCTGAGCTGCTGCTTTTCTACGTCCTGTATCACGTCCATTTGAGCTTCGACTCCTGCACCGGCGATCGCATTCCAATGTCCCGAAAGCGTAAGAAGATAATCAGAGCTGCCGAGTTGTCCAAGGGGCGGGGGGCGGCGGTGAGCGGTGGCCGGTAACCAGTAGCCGGTAGTTGGAGAACGCCCAACCGGCCACCGGCGCACCGGCTACCGGCTACCGGCTTACCGTTCCAGCAGGTCCGGCCTCAACTCCCGGGTCAGCAGCTCCGCCTCCCTGCGGCGCCATTCGGAGACCGCTGCATGGTCGCCCGAGCGCAGCACCTCTGGCACTTCCATCCCCCGGTACTTGGGCGGCCGCGTGTAGGTGGGTGGTGCCAGGAGCGGTGCGTCATAGAACGAATCACTGGACGCCGACTCGTGGTCGCCCAGCGAGCCGGGTAGGAGCCGGACTACGGCGTCCACCAGGCAGAGCGCCGCCGGCTCGCCGCCTGAGAGGACGAAATCGCCCAGCGAGAAGACGTCGGTGGCCAGCCCCTCGGCCACCCGCCAGTCCACGTCTTTGTAGTGGCCGCATAGGAGCGTCAGCTCGGGCTCGAGTGAGATACGCACCGCGTCCTCGTGCTTGAAGATCCGCCCCCGGGCATCGAGGAGCACGATGGGGCCCTGCGGCTTCAGCGCGTCGACCGCTTCGAAGAACGGCTCCGGTTTCATCACCATCCCGCCGCCGCCGCCGTAGGGCTCGTCGTCAACTGTGCGGTGCCGGTCGTGCGTGTAGTCGCGCAGATCGACCGTGTTGTAGGAGACGAGGCCGCCTCGTTCGGCACGGCCGGGGATGCCGAGCGTCAGCGCTTCGCGGAAGAAGCCGGGGAAGATCGTCAGGATGTTGATCCGCATGCTCGTATGATCCGAGGAAGCTGGATATCAGAGATCGAGCAGGCCGGGGATCGCCTCGATGACTATCCGACCCGCTCTCACGTCGACCTCGCGAACGAGCTGGCCGCTGAACGGGATCAGGTACCCGCGCTCGCCGTCGTCCACCTCGAGCATGTGGCCGGGGCCGGTTTCGTAGATCTCGACGACGCGGCCGACGAGCTGCCCGTCCACGGTCTGGACTTCGAGGCCGACAAGGTCGTGGAGGAAGAACTCGCCGGCTTCGAGCGGCCGAAGCTCCTCCGACCTGATCAGAAGGGTACGTCCGCGCAGGACTTCGGCGGCGTTGCGGTCGCGCACGTCCTCGAAGCGCACGATCAAGCCACCCTTGAACCCGCGGGCGCCCGCAATCGTCAGAGCGAGCCCAGACTGGTCGGGCCGCCCTTCGCTGTCGCCAATCAGCAAAGAACGGCCCGTAGAGTAGATGCCCGCGACATCATCCGTCGCCAGGCTCACGAAGCACTCGCCCTTGATCCCGTGGGGCTTCCGGATCTCACCGACGATCAGGAGACCGGCCCCGGGAGTCTCTGAGTCTCGAGCTACGATTCCGCTTCCTGCTTCTCTTCCTCTGCCTCGGCCTCAGGAGCCTCGGGCTCGGCTGCTTCCGCAGCCGCCTCGGGCTCAGCCGCTTCCGCAGCCGCCTCGGGCTCGGACACCTCTGCCGCCGCCTCGGGCTCGGACACCTCTGCTGCCGCCTCGGGCTCGGCCTCCGCAGCGGCCTCGGGCTCAGGCGGCGCAGCCTCGGCCGGTTTCTCCTCGGCCTTGGCGGCCTTCTTCTTCGCCTTCTCGGCCTTCGGCGGGCGAATCGTACTGCCCCGTGCGTCGCCGATGACCGTCACACCTTCGCCCTCGGTACCATCGGCGAACTTCTTCAGAATGCCGGCCTTGCGGAAGAGAGGCTCGACGCCTTCGCTCACCATGGCGCCCTGGCGGAGCCAGTAGAGGGCACGTTTCTCGTCGACCTCTATGTACGACGGCTCGGTCCGCGGGTTGTACTTCCCGATCGTCTCGGTGATCCTGCCGCCCCTGGCGTGCATGCTTCCCGCCACGACGATCCGGAACGACGCCTGCTTCTTCCGGCCGACTTTGCGCAGTCTAATCCTGGTTGCCATTCCACTCCTTTGTTGCCTTCGCGAGAGCCGCGAAACTTAGGCGGTCTCCCGACCGGTTTCAAGGGCCGGGTCTCGGTCACCTGACTTCAATGATCTCCCGGCGCCGGGTCCCCACTGAGACGTAGCGGATCGGCGGCCCGGCGAGCTCGGCGATCCGGTCCAGGTAGGCCCTGGCCCCGGCCGGCAGGTCCTCCAGCCGGCGCGCCTCGCTGCTCGGGGTACCCCATCCCGGCATCGTCTCGTAGACCGGCTCGACCTCGGCCAGCATCGACAGGTCCGCCGGGAACTCCTCGAGGCGCTCGCCGCGGTACTGATACCCTACGCAGAGGCTGATCTCGGGTAGCGGGTCGAGGACGTCGAGCTTGCTCACCGCCAGCGCGGTCACACCGTTGAGGCGGCTAGCGTAGCGAACCACCACCGAGTCGAACCAGCCGGTGCGCCGCGGCCTGCCGGTCGTGGCGCCGTACTCGGCGCCCAGCTCGCGCAATCGCGCCGCCTCTTCCTCCGGTAGCTCGGTAGGCAACGGCCCGGCACCGACGCGCGTCGTGTACGCCTTCACCACGCCGAGCACCGCATCGATAGTCGTCGGACCGAGGCCCAGCCCGGTGGCCGCCTGGCCCGCAGTCGTGTTGGACGAAGTGACGAACGGGTAGGTGCCGTGGTCGACGTCGAGCATCGCGCCCTGCGCTCCCTCGAGCAGCACCTTCTCGCGCCGGTCCAGTGCCTTCTTCAGGGCAAGCCCGACGTCACACGCCATGGGCAGCAGGCGCGGCGCGAGGGCAGAGAGCTCTGCGTAGAGGTCATCCGTATCGACTTTTAGGTCGGAGCCCAAGCCCTCGAGCCTGGCCTGCGCCCGCGCGGCGCCCGCCTCCACGAGCTCGCGCAGACGGTCCGGCTCGGCGAGGTCGGCGACGCGGATCCCGACCCGAGCGGCCTTGTCCTCGTAGGCGCACCCGATCCCGCGCCCCGTCGTGCCGATTGCGCCTTTGCCGCGACTCTTCTCCTGGGCCTGATCCAAGAGCTTGTGGTAAGAGAGGACCAGTTGCGTGCGGACGCTCACTAGGATGCGGTCCTCCACGTCGTGGCCGCGCGCTTTCAGCTCGTCGATCTCCTGTAGGAACGTGACCGGATCGAGCACCATGCCGTTCCCGAGCACGCAACGCTTGCCCGGGTAGAGCACGCCGGAGGGGATCTGGTGCAGGATGAACTCGTCTTCGCTGACGCGAACGGTGTGCCCGGCGTTGGCGCCGCCCTGGTATCGTGCGATCCAGTCGGCGTCGCTGGCCAGGACGTCTACGATCTTCCCTTTTCCCTCGTCACCCCACTGCGAGCCGACCACAACGAGGCAACGGACACCATCTCCGAACATGATGACCTCAATGAAAAAGCCCCCACTCCGGGGGGCCACATTTTCGTGTATCCTTTGGCACAAGCTAGACCGGGGTTTGCCAAGTGTCAAGGAAGCGGGGAGCCGAGAATCGTTCTCGCATCAGGGGGTGATAGGTCGCGACGACCCCAGCCCCGCAATCACCTGCCAGACCGCCCCCGGATTGCGCACTACTGCCAGGATACGCGATCGCTCTGGGAAAAGAGAAGTCCAAAGCGAGGGTGGCGCGGGCAAGGTCGCCGGACGTTGCGACTTCCTTTGGCGGAGTGACGCAGCGGGGTTTTGACCTGCGCACCGGTTGTCCTGGTGCCAGGAAAGCGAGGGTGTCGTCGAGCGTAATTCGGAGCGCGGGGCGGCGCAGCCGCCCTTCCTGCAATCGCGCCGCGCGACATGGAGCGAGACGACCCCTCGCTTTCCGTCACCGACGGAGCGCGAAGGACTCGCCTTAGCCCCAGGCGGCGTACAGCCCGATGACGGCGATGGCTAGTGCGATGGCGATCTTGACCGCGGCTCCCGAAGCCCGTCCAAGGACCGCACCCCAACCGGCTCCCAAGGTCTCTTTGATGTCGGTGCCCGGGGCGTGCTGCAACACGACGGCGCCGACGAACGCGCCGAGGAACGCGCCGACGATGTTACCGACTACAGGGAACGGCGTGCCCACCACCGCTCCGACGAGACCACCGAGGAAGGCGCCCCAGCCGGCGCGGTTCGAGCCGCCGTACTTCTTCGCGAAACGGAACCCGAGCCAGGCCTCCGCCGCCTCGGCCATCACTCCCAGGACGACAACGGCGGCGAGCGTCGTCCAGCCGACCTGCTCGAAGCCACTCAGCGCCGCGTAGCCGACCAGCGCTACGACCATGAGCCAGAGCCCCGGCAGGCCGAACGGAATGAGCACCAGGCCGACCAGGAAGGCCAGGATCAAGATCGCCAAGGGTATGAGTTCACTCATCGCGTCCACCCTGCAGGAGTCGGGCGCGACTCAGCTCGCTTCGCACCTGCGCGCGGCCCTTCTCATCCAGCGGTCTGAGCGGCGCCCGCGGCGCGCCGCCCACATAGCCCAGGAGATCCAACGCGTACTTGACACCAGCGACACCGAGGTCGCGCACGATCTTCGTGTGTGGCGACGAGATCCGACCCTGCGCCGCGCCGGCCTGGCCCGCCTCGTCCGCCCGGAACTTCTCATACACCTCCACGGCTAGCCGCGGGGCCAAGCAGCCGATGGCAACGATCCCGCCCACCGCACCCATCTCTAGAGCGGCGTACAGTTTGGAGCCCGCGCCGACCATGACCTGGCAGTCCTCGGGTGCCGCGTCGAGCAGCGCACCCAGAATCTTGAGGTCGCCGGTCGAATCTTTAATCCCGGCGACGTTGGGGTGGGCGCCGAGCTCGGCCAGCAGGCCCGGCGTGATATCGACCGGCACGAACTGCGGCACGTTATAGAGGATGACGGGGATGGGAATCGACTCGGCAACCGTCTCGTAGTGGCGCCGCACCGTCTCCGGGTCCATCCGCCCGCGGTAGTAACTGGGCGCCCGAACCAAGACCGCGTCGGCGCCTACCTCCGCCACGGCGCGCGCCGCCCGCACGGTCGCCCGCGTCGATTCCGCGCCGGTCCCTGCGATGAGGATCTTCTCCGGCGGTACGATGTCCCGCGCCCACTCGACCATCTGGACGATCTCGCCCTCATCGAGGAGCGGCGCTTCGCCGGTCGAGCCGGCGATCACGAAACCGTGGGCGCCCGCTCTCAACCAGGCGCGCAGGTTGTCACGAAAAGAGACCGGCGCGACCTCGCCAGTCGCCTCGTCGAACGGCGTAGTTACCGGCAGGATAACGCCTGCAAGCTTCAAATCAGCTCCTGAACCAGTTGGTCATCACCCAGCGTCTTCAAGCGCAGCTCGAAGTCGGCCGGGTTCGTCGATGCGTTCTTCGCCGTCTCGTAATCCACCTGGCCCGCTTTGACCAGGTCCATCAGGTGCTGGTCGAACGTCTGCATTCCGTACTGCGCACGACCGTCCTCCATATGCTGCCGGATCTCGGCGAATCTCTCGGGCTGAAGGATGCAGTCGCGAATCGCGCCAGTCACCACCATCACCTCCGCCGCCAGTACGCGCCCGCTCTCGTCGGCCCTAGGCAGCAGTCGCTGCGAGATGACCGCCGCCAGCGACTCCGCCAGCCGCACCCGCAACATCTCCTGCTCTTCCGGCGGAAACACCGAGATCGTTCGGCTGATCGTCGTCGCCGCGTCCGGCGTGTGCAGGGTAGAGATCACCAGGTGCCCCGTCTCGGTCGCTTTGATCGCCGTGTCGATCGTCTCGGTATCACGCATCTCACCGATCAGGATCACGTCCGGGTCCTCACGCAGCGCGGCCCGCAGTCCCGTCTGGAACGAGCTTGTATCGGTGCCCACCTCGCGCTGAGTGATCGAGCAATTGATATCGCGATGCAGGTACTCGATCGGGTTCTCGAGCGTGATCACGTGGCGCTTGAAGTTCTGGTTGATGTAATTGATCATCGCCGCCTGCGTCGTCGTCTTACCCGACCCGGTGACGCCCGTGACCAGTACGAGCCCGCGCGGCAATGACGAGACATCGGGCAATACGTTGGGCAGGCCGAGCTCATCGAATTTGGGGATCTCTACCGGGATGATTCGCAGCACGATCATGAAGCTGCCGCGCTGCTTCAAGATGTTGACGCGGAAGCGTCCGAGACCCGGCACGCCCCAGGCACAGTCGTAATCGGTGATCCGGTCGATGTTGTTGCGATCGCGCTCGTTCGGGATGAGGCGCATCGCGACCTCGCGCGTCTGCTCGGGCGTGAGCAGCTGCTTCGTCATCGGAACCAGCTCGCCGTGGATTCGCGCCCGGAACACATCGCCCGCCTTGATATGCAGATCGCTGGCACTGCGCTCGATCGCCGCCCTGAGTATCTTCTCCATAACCCGCTCCTAATAACCTGCCTTCTTGTCCACCACGTTGAGCAGAGGCTCCCCAGCCAGATGGCGCCGCGTGTTCTCGAGGATGAGCTCCGTCTCCCGTTCCCAGAAGCGCGGACTGACCCCACCGAGGTGCGGGGTCAGGCAGACGCTGTCCAGCTCCCAAAAGGGGCTGTCCTCGGGGAGTGGCTCGTTCCGGTAAACGTCGAGGCCGGCGCCGCGGATTGAGCCCGCCTGCAGCGCCTCGATCAGAGTCTCCTCATCCACGATCTGTCCGCGCGCCACGTTGATGAGCACCGCACTTTCCTTCATGACGGCGAGCTCTGCCGCACCGATCAGCCCATCGGTCTCCCGCGTGTGCGGGACTGCTACTACCACATAATCGCTACCCGCGAGGAGCGTGGTGAGGTCCTCGGGCCGAAACATGCGGTCGACGGTCTCTGGCGCGCCGGCCCGTGGGTCCCGGTCGATCGCCCACACTCGCATG
>JBDHKT010000034.1:0-10101 GCA_039586255.1 Gemmatimonadota bacterium
AGGCGGCGTTGCCCCGGCCGCCGCGACCACCCTTCGCGACGACGCAACGGTCACCCAGCTTCAACAGTTCTCCCAGGAACTCGCGCGTGTCGGCATCCCTGACCACGGTGCCCGGCGGAACGCGCAGCACCATGTCATCACCCGAGGCGCCCTTCTTGTTCTTCCCCTGCCCGTGCTGGCCACGCTTCGCCCGATATTGCTGTCTGTACTGGTAGTCGAGCAGGGTCGTAAGGTGGGAATCGGCGATCAGCACGACGTCGCCGCCGTCGCCGCCGTCGCCGCCGTCGGGGCCACCGCGGGGCACGTACTTCTCGCGGCGGAAGGACAGGCAACCGTTCCCACCGTCGCCGCTCTGTACGTGGATGATCGCCTGATCGATGAGCATGGCTAGTCGTCCCGGACGGCCGCCCAGAGCGCGAGGGCCAGCTCGAGGTTTTCGGGCGGCGCGAAGGCGGCGGCGCGCCGGACTGTCTTCTCGACCTCGTCGGGCGCGACGC
The DNA here is from genome assembly GCA_039586255.1 of Gemmatimonadota bacterium. Lineage (GTDB taxonomy): Bacteria > Gemmatimonadota > Gemmatimonadetes > Palauibacterales > KS3-K002. Next base: position 498 of record JBDHKT010000034.1, read on the forward strand.
CGGCGTTGAGGGCACCCCGGAGGTGGGAGCGGAGCTGGCGGCGGCCGCTCTCCCCCTGCACCACCAGCATGGCGACGATCAGCATCTCGCGGACGTCGAGGCTCAGGGTCGGGCGGCTCAGTACTTTGCCGTAGCCTTCCATCACCATCCAGCGGTCGAGGTCGGGGTGGAAGCGGGCGATGTTCTGGCGCAGGCTCTCGTAGTGGTCGCCGTAGATCGTGGCACACGTCTGTTCGCCGCGCTCGATCCAGGCCTCGAAGTCTTCAGCGGCAGCGTCGGGGACATCGACACCGTGGGTTCGCCAGCGACGGAAGGCCTCTATCGCGGAGGGGAACCCGAGAAACAGATACGACTGGAGGATCGCTTCCTCGACTTCGGACTCGCGCCCAGCGGCACGCAGGCGCTCGAACGCGGCGTCGAGGCCGCCGGCATCTCCGGCTGCCTGTGCTGCTGCGAGGTCAACGAGCTCCCATACCCATTCTGCAGTTCGTGTTTCTCACCGGCAACGTGTGCCGGTCCTCCAGCGCCTCTAGCTCGTCTGCTGTCAGCATGTCCATCTGGGCGATGAGCTCGATCACGGCAGGGCCGACGGCGCGCCGGTGGCCGTCCTCGACTTTGACGGCGACGCCCCAGCCCCGGTCGCGGTCGCCGAGGCAATAGACGGCCTCGGCGCCGAACTTCGCCAGTATCCGGCCGCCGGTGACCTCCATCAGCCGGCTGGTCAGCCGGCGCGTACCGCCGACGTAGTAAGGCTCGTTCGTCATCGCCCGCGTTAGGCGTCCGGCGGCATCCGCCGGCTCGCGCTCGGCGGCGGCGACGATGTTCGCGTAGATGCCGGCCATGACGTTCAGCGGTTGCGCGAACGAAGGAACGCCGCAGCCATCGACGCCCACCGGCATCGACTCGCAGCTCGAGCCCGCCCAGCCGGCGATCTCACTGCAGATCCGCCGCTGCACGGGGTGGTCGGCCTGGTAGTACTCCTTCGTCTCGACTCCCTGGTGCCGGGACCAGGCGAGCATAGCGGCGTGTTTGCCCGAGCAGTTGTTGTGGATACGACCCGGCGACGCGCCCTGTCCGCGCAGCGCTTCGGCCGCCGGCTTGTGGAACGGCCAGTGCGGCCCGCAGATCAGGTCGTCCTCGGAGCATCCGATCTTGCTGAGTATCGAGAGCACCGCGTCGACATGCGCCGGCTCGCCCGAGTGGGACGCACAGCAGACGGCGATCTCGGCGTCGCTGAGCTGGAGGGCATCGGCGGCGCCGTCGGCGATGATCGGGAGAGCCTGCAGCGGCTTCGCCGCGGAGCGAAAGAACGTGAGCAGCTCCGGGTCACCCACCCAGGCGCGCAGCCGGCCCTGATCGTCGACCAAAGCGCCCGAGACGCGATGCCGGGACTCGACGCGGCCGCCGCGGGTCACCTCGATGAAGGCATCGCCCCTGCTCAAGCTCTCGCTCCCCTCCGCGAATAGATGGATATAGCGAGGCCCGTGAGAATCAGCCCGCCCCCAACCAGGGTGGAAAGCCCCGGCACCTCCTCACCTCCGAGCAGCCACCAGGCGAGGAGGCTAGCGCCTATGGGCTCGCTGAGAACTGCCAGGTTGACAATATAGGCGCGGACGTAGCGCAGCACCCAATTAAGCCCGGTGTGGCCGAGAAGCATAGGACCGGCGGCTAGCCCGATGAAGATCCACCATTCGCGGGCGGGATAGTCGAAGAAGGCTTCGCCTCGCACGAAGATGAACGGTACCAGGACGAGCGCGGCGATCAGGTAGACCCAGGCAACGTAGGACCATATTCCCAGTCGGCGGCGAAGCGACCGGCCGATCACGAAATAGCCGGCGTCGGCCACGCCCGCCGATAGCGCCAGCATGTTACCCTTCATCGCTGCGGCGCCGAGCGCGAGGCCGGCGCCTCCGATCACAGCGGCACCCAGCATCGCAACCGCGATGCCCGACCATTCGCGGCGCGTCGGCCGCTCGTGCAGCCAGACGGCGGAGAGTCCGGCGGCGAATATGGGGTGCAGGCTGACGAAGAGGGTCGAGCTAGCGACGGTGGTATGCTCGAGCGAGATGAACCAGGCTACGAAGTGATAGGCGAGCAGCACGCCGGCGAGTGCGAGCAGCGCGGCGTCCGAGCGCCGGACATCGAATAGTCGCGACCATCCACGGCTGGCGGTGAGGGCCGCGGCGATGACAACGAGCGACAGAGCCAGCCGCCAGAAGGCGAGGACGTAGGCGGAGACGTCGGACCAGCGCACCAGTATCGCCGCCCACGAGATCCCGATAACGGCGAGCGCGATGACGAGCGCCGGCGGTACGGCCGGCCGCGACGGTTGATCGACGTCGGTGGTCAGCTGCGCCTCCTGTCGACCTCGTGGAGGAAACGTGCGCACGAGGAGTCGGAGCGCGCATCACTGCGCATGGCATGGAGATCGTCGGGCGAGTCGATGTCGTACCAGTCGGGCATGAGTACCACCTCGAGCTCTACCAGGTCGGCACGCTCGAGGCTGGTGCGGAGCACCCCCGATGTGGACCAGGGGATGCGCCGGAAGATGATGCGGGCCTCCGGCCAGCTCGTCCGACGGATGGCTATAGCGTAATGGCCACCGTCACGGGCGGGCCCGATAACCACATCGGCGTCCTCGAGCTGCTGGAGCGCATCGGCGATGTAGCTGGGAGGGAGCGTCGGATGATCGCTGCCGAGGACGAGCGTGCGCTGGACCCCGCGGTCGAACGACTCGGCGAATGCGTGGATCAACCGATCGCCGAGGTCACCCTCGCATTGTGTTCGCACGGTATGAGCGGGATGCAGCGCGCGCAGCTCGGCCACATCATCCTTGTCGCCGGCGACGTGCAGCTCCACGGGCCCGCGCAGCGTCCGCTTGGCAGCGGCCAGCGTGTCGGCGAGTGCGGCGAGGTGGAATTCGGCGGCCTCGTCGGGAGTAAGGATGGGAAGCAGGCCGGTCTTCACCTTGCCGGGCTCGGCGGGCTTGGTGAAGACTATGATCAGCTCGTCACGCTTCATCAGCGGCCCAGCAAGCTCAGCACGTTCACCATGATGATTCGCGCGCCCAGCACGAGGAAGACGACGGCGAACATCTTACGGAGCGCGTGGGTCGGCATACGCATCTGGAGGCCCGTACCGAGGGGCACGGCGACCAGCGCACCGATTGCCAGAGCCAGGGCCGCGGGCAGATGGAAGTAGGTCAGCGTACCGGTTCCGTCGGGAACGGCCCAGCCGCTGACGGCGTAGGCGGCGACGCCGACCAGCGCGGTGAAGGTGATGAGCGCGAGTGAGGTGCCTGTGACCTTCCTGATCGGCAGGTGAAGGCCGTAGATGAGGACAGGGATCGCAACGAGGCCGCCACCCACACCGAGCAGCGCGGAGAAGAAGCCGACGGCTGCGCCACCGGCCAGCGCCCGGCCGGTGTGCATGTGGTTCTCCGCCCAATCGCCCGTCGACTCGGTCGATCGCTTCCCGATGAACAGTCGGGTGGCGATGATCAGAAGGAAGGCCCCGAAGGCCGTCTTCAACAGCGCACCCGGCATCGCCACCGCCACACGCGCGCCGAATGACGCGGTCACCACGCTCGCCAGCCCCATGCGCCAGACGGCGCGCCATTCGACCAGCCCGGCCCGGTGGTAGAGCCATGCGCCACGCAGGCTGACCGGGACGATGATCAGGAGGCTGGTTGCGTGGGCGACCACGGCCTGCTGCGCGGCGGGCACGTGGGCGCCACTCAGTTCGGGGTGAGCCAGAAAGAAATAGAGGAAGGGGACCATTACGGCCCCTCCCCCTATGCCTACGAGTCCGGAGACTGCACCGGCCAGTAGCCCGACCGCCAGCGCGGCCAGCCAGCCGGGTATCGTCATTAGGGCTCCTTAGCGCTCAACTACTGCGGCTATCTCATCACCTTCGCGCTCGGCGGCCAGGGCGAACAGCCGCTCCTGGGAGCCGGCATTGCGGAGCAACTCGGCTGCAGTCGCTAGTTGACGGTCGATCACCAGGCGGCGGCGCGTCGCGGTAACCTCGTCGAAGGCGACCGTAGCGATCTGAATCGCGAGGTCGCGGGAGCTGAGCCGGCTCGAGCCGTCGAAGAGCGGTCGATCGACCTCGATCCCGGTGTCGACGATCCGCTGGTACAGCTGATCGAGCATCGCCGTGGAGACCTCGAAATCGGGCCGCAGCTCCGGATGATCGCCGACGTACTCGACGGCGTAGCGGAACAGCGCGTCGTAGTACTGGCTCAGCTGCTCACCCACCGTGCGGCGGAACTCCGCCTCGGGCGTGTAAAGAGTGTCGGCAATGATGATCAAGTCCGGCCTGATCCCGCCACCCCCGTACACCTCGCGACCGGCGTCGGTGTAGAAGATCTCGGGCCCGCGTGAGGCCGACGGACCGGTAAGCGAAACGGGGGCCTGGCCGGCGGACGCAAGCAGTTCGTGCGCTTCGCCGCGCTCGCGATGGATCGAGCGACCGCTCGGCGTGTACCACTTGGCCGTCGTGATCTTCAGGTAGTTGCCGCCGGCCACCGGATACAGGGTCTGAACGGATCCCTTACCGAAGGTGGGCGTACCGAGCACGAGGGCGCGGTCGTGATCCTGGAGAGCGCCGGCCACGATCTCGGAGGCGCTGGCCGAGTACCAGTTCACGAGGACGATCACCGGCAGCTCGGGGTCGACGGGTCGCCGTTCCGCGAAGTACGTCTCGTTCTGATTCGCTATGCGCGAACGGGTCTCGACGACCTCGGAGCCGCCGTCGAGGAAGAGGTCGGTGACAGCGACGCCCTCCTCGAGCAGGCCGCCGGGGTTGGCACGCAGGTCGAGGATCAGGCCCCTCATCCCCTGCTCCCGGAGCTCGTCGATCTCGGCACGGATCTCTTCAGCGGAGTTGGCGCTGAACTGCGCCTGCAGGACGTAGCCGACCCGGTCGTCCAACATGAAGCTGGTCACGTACTCGACGTGGATCTCGTCGCGAACGATCCGCATCGGGAACGGCTCGGGCACACCGGCCCGCACGATCTTCAGATCCACCGGTGCACCCTTCGGCCCCCGCAAGACGCGCACGGCATCGTCTGGCGTCCAGTCGGCCATCGACACGCCGTCCGCCTCGACGAGTCGATCGCCGGGTTTCAGACCCGCCCGGTCGGCCGGGGTGTTGGGTAGCGTCTGCACGACCGTGATCCACCCATCTTTCTCGTCGATGCGGATCCCCAGGCCGCCGTAGTTGCCTGTCGTGGTTAGCCGCAGCTGCGAGTAGTCCTCAGGCCTCAACAGTGTAGTGTGGGGATCGCCCAGCTGCTCGATCAGTCCGTCGACCGCCATATCGTAGAGATCGGCCGGCTCTACCGGATCAACGAAACGGTCCGAGATCACCCGGACGACGTCCTGCAGCATCTTCTGGTTCAGATAGACATTCCCCTGTGCACCCTGCTGAAGCAGCCAACCGCCGCTGACGACTGCAATCAGGCCGACGGCCGCCGGCTTCCAGAACGACCTCTTCAACTGCATAGCTCCTCCGGCTCGTTATTTCTGAAGGACGGGTTACCCCACGCCCTTCTACTAACCCTCGCGCGGCGTGAAAGTTTCGGGGAAACGCTTGTTTAGGACCCCCCAGACCGCTGCGAACACCTGTTCAATCTCTCCGCGACCGTCCACCAGCGCAACATCGGGCCGGCTGTAGGCCAGTTCACGATATGCCTCCGCCACGCGAAGGTGGAAGGTTAGCCCCTCACCCTCGATACGGTCGGCCGCGCTCCGTGCCTGGCGAGCGCGCCCCTGATCGACGTCGACGTCGAGGAGCAAGCTAAGATCGGGGCTCAGGCCACCGGTCGCCAGGTGGTTGAGCTCCAGAATCGAATCCATCGACAGGCCGCGGCCACCGCCCTGGTAGGCGAAGGTGGAAAGCTCGTAGCGGTCGGTGAGCACGATGCGCCCCGCCTCGTGCGCCGGACGCACGACCTCGCGAACGAAGGCGGAACGCGCCGCCAGCATGAGCAGCAGTTCGGCGACGGGGTCGAGGTCGAGTTCCCGGTCGAGCGCGACCGCGCGGATCGCTTCGCCCGCCCGCGTGCCGCCCGGCTCGCGGGTGACGACGGGGTCGGTCCCTGACTGTCTTAGCTGGTCGGCGACGAGTCTGATCTGTGTGCTCTTCCCGGCACCTTCCACGCCTTCGAAGGCGATGAAGAGAGCGCCGGGAGCGGAGCGACCTTCCACGGGCTCAGACGTCCCTGTAGTAGTCGTCGTAGTACTCCGTACCGAGGTGGGTGATCGGTGCTTCGCCCATGAGCCAGCGGAGCGTGTTCTTGAGCTTCGTCAGCTGGATGAAGATGTCGTGCTCGGGGTAGAGCTCGGGCGCGGTCATCGGGCTCTTGAAGTAGAACGACAGCCACTCCTGGACCCCGCTCATGCCGGCCCGCTGCGCCAGGTCGAAGAACAGAGCCAGATCGAGAACGATGGGCGCGGCGAGGATCGAGTCGCGGCAGAGGAAGTCGATCTTGATCTGCATCGGGTAGCCGAGCCAGCCGACCACGTCGATGTTGTCCCAACCCTCTTTATTGTCGCCACGCGGTGGGTAGTAGTTGATCCTGACCTTATGGAAGAGGTTACCATAGAGCTCGGGATAGAGATCCGGCTGCAGTATGTACTCGAGCACGCCGAGCTTCGACTCCTCCTTCGTCTTGAAGCTCTCGGGATCGTCAAGCACCTCGCCGTCCCGGTTGCCCAGGATGTTGGTGGAGAACCAACCGCTGAGCCCCAGCATGCGCGCCTTGAAGCCCGGGGCAAGGATCGTCTTCATCAGCGTCTGGCCGGTCTTGAAGTCCTTGCCGCCGATGGGCACCTGCTTGTCCCTAGCGAGGGCATAGAGGGCCGGGATATCGGCGGTCAGGTTCGGCGCACCGTTGGCGAATGGGACGCCCTCCATGATGGCGGCGTAGGCGTAGATCATCGACGGCGCGATGCCGGGATCTTCGTTCTCGAGACCTTTCTCGAACGCCTCTATCGACTGGTGCACCGGGCCCGGCGTCAAGAATACCTCGGTGGACGCGCACCAGACCATGACGAGCCGGTCGCACTCGTGTTCGTCCTTGAAGCGCCTGATATCCTCGCGCAACTGTTCGGCCAGTTCCTTCTTGCTCCCTTTCTTGACGTTCGGCCCATCGAGCTTCTTGACGTAGTCGCTGGAGAAGACCGCGGACATCGGCTTGATCTCGGTAAGGAAGTCGCCGACTTCGCGCAGATCGGATTCCTTGAGGACGCCGCAGGTCTGCGCCGACTTGAGCGCGTCGTCGGGGATCGGGTCCCAGGCGCCGAACACGAGATCATCCAGGCCGGCCAGCGGCACGAACTCGTGGATCAAAGGCATGCGACTGTCGGTGCGCTTGCCCAAACGGATCGTGCCCATCTGGGTGAGCGAACCGATGGGCAGCCCGGCGCCGCGCCTGATGGCCTCGACTCCGGCGACAAAGGTGGTCGCCACCGCGCCCAGACCGGGCAGCAGCACGCCGAGCCTGCCAGTGGGAGGTGCAATCTTCGGTTGGTCTTTTGCCATCATCGAGTCCTTTATGCGGTTCAGTTCTTGCTCCCAACGCTCGGTTCCGGATCGGAGGCCTCTGCGACTCCGGCCTCCGCACCGACCTGCTCACGCTTCGGCTCCCGCGTGTCCTTGTAGATCCAGATGATTCTGTGGAACGCGGTGAGGTTCGTCAGGATCGCCACCGTGATGATCACCACGCGCAGCGCCAGGCCGGACGACTCGCCGCCGAACAACAGTGCTGCCAGCCCGATCATCAAGACCCGCTCGCCGCGCTGCATCAAGCCGACCTTGCAGTCGATGCCGAGCCCCTCGGCGCGGGCACGAGTGTAGCTAACCATCAGCGAGCCTGCCATGGCCAGCATGATGGCGTAGATCGTTCCGACATCACCGAGCTGCGGGTGATAGGTGTTATAGAGCGAAAGTAGCCCGACGTAGACGGCGATCTCGGAGATACGGTCGAGGGTCGAGTCGTAGAACGCGCCGAACTTGGACGCGAGGCCGGTGGCACGGGCGACGCGGCCGTCGAACAGGTCGAAGACGCCGCCGAGAAGGATGAGCACGCCCGCCGTGCGGATATGATTGTAGCCGAAGGCGAAGGCGGAGCTCATCGTGACCAAGAAGCCGACGGTACTGAGGGCGTTGGGATGGATCCGCTTCCTGACCATCCAATCGATGATCGGTCTGAAGATCGCGACCAGACGCTTCTCGACCGCTTTCCTTACGGTCTCCATGGCTTCCTTCTCAATCGCTCGTTCTTACTAGTACTGCGACAGCACGGTTCTTAGCGTGAGCCAGCGAGCTCGGCGGACAGCAGGCGCCGTAGGCCGGCGAGGTCGTGTGCGAGGCGCGGCTCGCCGTAGAGCGCGGACTCACGAATACACTGGACCGCAGCGTCAGCGACGGTCGGGGCCACCTCGAGGGCCAGGAGGCCTCCAGGCTCGAGATATTCCGGCGCCGCCTGCACGATCTCCGCGATCACCTCCATGCCGGTGGGGCCCGCATAGAGCGCCACAGACGGCTCCCAGTCGCGGACCTCCTCGGGCAAAGACCCGGCTTCGCCATCCGCGATGTAGGGCGGGTTGGAGACGATGACGTGGAAGCGTTCCCCCGGTCGCAGGGCCTCGAACAGCGAGCCCTGGCGCAGATCGAGCCTCCCGGCCACGCGCGATTCGCTTGCGTTAACCCGGGCAACATTCAGAGCCGGGCCGGATATGTCAACGGCGACGAAGGCGCGGAACGGCCCCTCCAGCAATAGGCTAATGGCGATGGCGCCGGAACCGGTGCCGAGATCGAGCCCGACCAGCGCCTCTCTGCCGCGGCACCACTCGAGCACGTGCTCGACGAGCTGCTCCGTCTCGGGGCGCGGGATCAGGACCGAGCGGTCGACGCGCAGAGAGAGCTCGCGGAAGGCGGCCAGCCCCTCAATGTACTGAAGCGGTTCGCCGGCGGCGCGGCGGCCGAGCCGGCTCTGGTACTCGCCCCACTCGTCCTGGGAGAGCGAACGATCGCGCTCCAGGGCCACCCGACCCGGCGAAGCCCCCAACAGGCCGGCGAGCAGGAAGAGGGCCTCGCGTGAAGCATCGTCACCGGAACGCGCGGTCAGAATCTGACCGCCTCTCTCGAGCGCCTGCTTCACTGTGGGCGTTGAATCGTCAGCGTCGGAAGAGGAGGGTTTCTCCGGCCACCGCCCGCTCATGCGCTGAGGCGTTCCTCCCGGCGGGCGAGGCGCAACTCGCGCAGCAGGTCGTCGAGGTTACCGTCCATGATCTCGGGCAAGCGATGGAGGGTAAGGCCGATGCGGTGATCGGTGACGCGACTCTGCGGGAAGTTGTAGGTGCGGATCTTGGCCGAGCGGTCACCGGTGCCGACCTGGGTACGGCGCTGGGCGGCGCGTTTGGCCTCCTGCTCGGCGATCCTGAGGTCGAGGAGGCGGCTGCGCAGGACCTTGAGGGCCCGGGCCTTGTTCTTGTGTTGGGACTTCTCGTCCTGGCAGGTGACGACCAGGCCGGTGGGACTATGGGTGATCCGTACGGCGGAGTCGGTGGTGTTGACGCTCTGGCCACCGGGTCCC
>JBDHKT010000516.1:0-2268 GCA_039586255.1 Gemmatimonadota bacterium
GACATCAGGTACGACATCGAGTGGACGACGCTGGGCGAGTACCTGGACTACCTGGTGGGCCGGGGCGTATCGAGCAACGTGGCTTCGTTCGTCGGCGCCACGACCGTACGCATCCACGTGCTCGGCTATGAGGACCGGCCCCCGACGCCCGAAGAGCTCGATGAGATGCGGGCGCTCGTGCGCCAGGGGATGGAAGAGGGGGCCGTGGGGCTCGGGTCCTCGCTCATCTACCCTCCTGCCTTCTACGCCGACACGGACGAGCTCATCGAACTAGCCAAAGTCGCTGCCGAGTACGACGGCATGTACATCTCGCACATGCGCAGCGAGGGGAACCAACTGCTCGAGGCGCTCGAGGAATTGATCGCCGTCGCCCGTGAGGCGGATATCCCGGCGGAGATCTATCACCTGAAAGCGGCCGGCCAAGACAACTGGGAGAAACTCGATGCCGTGATCGAGCGGGTGGAAGCGGCCCGGGCCGAGGGCCTCCGCATCACCGCCGACATGTACACCTACACCGCAGGCGCGACGGGGCTCGGTGCGGCCATGCCGCCCTGGGTCCAGGAAGGCGGACACGAGGCGTGGGTTGAGCGGCTCAAGGACCCGGCGATCCGCGAGCGGCTGATGGTCGAGATGAGAACGCCCACCGACGAGTGGGAGAACCTGTACCTGGCTGCGGGAACCGCCGAGAACGTTCTGTTGGTCGGCTTCAAGAACGAGGAACTCAAGCCGCTCACGGGCAAGACCCTGGCCGAGGTCGCAGCGATGCGGGGCACGTCACCGGAAGAAACGGCGATGGACCTCGTCGTCGAGGACGACAGCGGGGTCGGCACCGTCTACTTCATCATGTCTGAAGAGAACGTGGCAAAGAAGATCAGGCAGCCATGGGTGAGCTTCGATTCCGACGCGGGATCGTTGGCCCCCGAAGGCGTCTTCCTCAAGTCGAACCCCCACCCGCGCGCCTACGGCTGCTTCGCTCGCCTGCTCGGCAAGTACGTGCGCGAGGAGGGGGTTATCGTGCTCGAGGAGGCTGTGCGCCGCCTGACTTCGTTGCCGGCGTCGAACCTCAAGATAGAGAGACGCGGGACCCTGGCGCCCGGGTACTTCGCCGACGTCGTAGTCTTCGATCCGCAGACGATCATCGACCACGCCACGTTCGGCGAGCCGCACCAGTACTCGACGGGCATGCTCAACGTTTTCGTGAACGGCACGCAGGTGCTCGACGACGGCGAGCACACCGGAGCCACGCCGGGACAAGTGGTCCGCGGTCCCGGCTGGGTGGGAAGTCAGAACTGACAGGTGGGAGGTCCGTTGGGAATTCTCGAACGTCGATTCGGGGACCAGTGCAGCAGGGGAGGTGGGGAAGCGGGAACGCTTCTTTACCTCCCTACCTCCCCTGTTCCACTGGTCCCTTGTTCGAGGTTCGAGAATTCCCAATAGACATCGAGATTGCCCAATTCCCAAGGAGGATTCGTGCTCAGGTTAGGACTCTTGTTCCTAGCGTTCTGTCTGGTCGGCTGCGCGCCCCAGAACCCGCGCGTGCTGATCGAAACCGAGCAAGGCGACATCCGAATCGAGGTGTTTGCACAGACGGCCCCGCTGACGGCGGCCAACTTCCTGCGCTACGTCGACGAGGGGCGCTTCGCGGGGGCTTTTTTCTACCGCGTTGTGACGATGGCGAACCAGCCGGAGGACACGGTCAGAATCGAGGTGATTCAGGGCGGCTTAGGCTTCCAGGAGAACGAAGACCGGCTGCCGCCCATTCCACACGAGACCACGGCAGAGACCGGCATCCTGCATACCGACGGCACCCTCTCGATGGCGCGAAGCGCGCCGGGGAGCGCCTCCTCCGAGTTCTTCATCTGCATCGGTGATCAGGCGGCGTTGGATTTCGGCGGGCGGCGCAACCCCGACGGCCAGGGTTTCGCGGCTTTCGGGCGCGTGGTTGAAGGGATGGAAGTAGTGCGCGCCATCCAGCAGCGTGCCGTCGATGGGCAGATGCTCCGGCAAGTCGTCCGGATTCTGAATGTGCAACGGTTGGATTGAGGGAAGGCTGTTGGGAATTCTCGAACCTTCAGCAAGGGACCAGTGCAACGCGGGAGGTAGGGAGGTATAGATCGCTTCCAGCTTCCCTACCTCCCCTGTTGCACTGGTCCCCGAATCGACATTCGAGAATTCCCAACAGACTTCACGATTGCTCTTTCCCCAACCGCTACCGCGCAACCACGCTGTGCCGTTTCCGTAAACTATTGTAATACAGAAAGATAGACG
>JBDHKT010000517.1:0-2268 GCA_039586255.1 Gemmatimonadota bacterium
AGACCCCGGTGATGCGCTTCCTTGCCCGTAAAGGGATTGATCATCGGTCCCCAGGCGGCGCTGACTCGCGAACCGGGCATCGGGTTGGCGAGAGTGACGTCCGCCTCCTGCGGTAGCACGGCTACTTCAGCCTCCGGAGAAACGTCGCTACGGACCCCGCTGGCCATAGGAAGAAGAAATACCCCGAACGCAAACGCCGTGGGTATCGAGTATGAGACCCGTAAGCCGCGCTTCGCGGCGGGTCTCGTCTTCATGATCGATTGTATTCTCACGTGAAGCCTCTTCTTGCTGTTATTCAACGCCGGCATCGGACCCGGTCCGCTCGCAAGACCGAGCCTCGCCACCGCGACGATGCTGCGGCCGTAGGTCGCAGGCGCCAGAGCGCCGTGCGAAAGCACCAGCGCGTCGCAGATGCGCTCGCTCTCTTCGCGCATCCGGCCCGCCGCCAGCCAGGCCACCGGGTTGAAGAAATAGAGCACCGAGACTATGAGCTGGAGTATTAGCTGCAGATCGTCCCAGCGTTTGATGTGAGCCATCTCGTGACCGATCACCGACTCCACGACGACAGCGTCCTCATGTCGCAGCACCGCTTCCGGTAGATAGATCACGGGACGCACGCTGCCCGATGTGAACGGCGTACCCAGCTCGCCGGATGTCACGAGACGAACCGGTCGAAGTACGCCAAACTTCTCACGCCAGGCCTCGGCTGCCGCACGCACGCCAGCATCACGAACCGGTTCCGCCGCGCGAATCACCCTGCCGTAGCGCCGGCGCCTCCCCACCACGACGGCCCCCACGGCGACAACGCCCACCACCCAGAGCACGACGACCGGCAGCCCATCCGACGCCGTCCCGGTCCCCGCACCCGCACCCATCGCCTCACCGCCGAGCCCGGCGGTGCCGGGGGCCGCCGGCAGCTCGGGCCACTCACCAACCCAGGCCGACTCCGCTCCCGTCGCCGCCGTCCCCTGCGCGACCAAGCCACCGACGCTGAACGGCGACGTCAGACCGACGGGGAGAACCAGCCGCAACAGGACGAGGCCCCACAGCGCGTGCCGCAGAACCGGAGAGGCGTTCCGTAACGCGCGGGTGAGAAAGAACACGATGACGAAGAGCGCGATCGAGAACAGCAACTCCCAGCGACCGACCCAGACCAGGCGGTCCGCCGCCGCCGAGGCGCCGCTCAACAACCCGGCCCACACGGCTAGCTCCCCTCCTCCAGCAGACGCTCCAGCTCGTCCACCTCCTCCGGACTCAGGTCGTTCGCCTCGGCGAACAGCGAAACGACGGGAGCGTAGTCCGTCTCCAAGACTCGCTCCGCCAGATCACGCACCACACCCGCCAGGCCCGCCGCCCGCGAGATCCGCGGCTCGTACAGGTAGATGCCGTGGAAGCTCCGCTTCGCCAGCAGACCCTTCGCCGCCATTCGGTCCACCGTCGTCCGCGTCGTCGAGTAGGCCCACTCGAGAGCGTCCGGCAGACCCTCGTGGACCTCCCGCGCGCTCTGCTCGCCCTCCCGCCAGAGAACCTTGAGGACGGCAAGCTCTGATTTGGTCAGTTCGGGGACCGCTCTCCGTGATCTGCTCACATCGCGCCGGGGTTGGAGGTTCGGGTGGAGTAACGGATACGCTACATTGTAGCGACGACACTATAACAAAACACTCCCGCCCTGTCAAGCGGATCGCCGCCCTTCACTCCCCTATGATCTGAACGATGAGCCGCCGCGACCGGCTACGGTTGTCGAAGTCGCAGTAGGTGATCTGCTGCCAAGTGCCCAGCTGCAGTTCGCCGTCGACGACGGGGACGGTGAGCGAGAGGCCGAGCAGCGCCGCCCGCACGTGGGAGTGCCCGTTGCCGTCGCCCCAGCGCAGGTTGTGGGCGTACTGGCGATCGGGCGGCACGATCTCGTCAAGGAGACGCTCGAGGTCGGATAGCGCCCCGGACTCGTACTCGATGGTCGTGATCGCGCTGGTGGAGCCGGGGCAGAAGACGGTGACGATGCCGGATCTCACGCCGCTGTCCTTTACCTTCGCCGCCACCTCGCCGGTGATGTCAAGCATATCGGCATGGCCGCGGGTCTGGAGATCGATGGAATCGGTGACGACCACGGTTCGGTCTCCTCAGATCTCGCCGAGTTTATCGATCGGCACGGTGAGCCCCATGATGTTCCAGCCGGCATCGACGTAGACGACTTCGCCGGTGACGCCGCGGCTCCAGTCGCTGAGCAGCCATAGCGCCGTGTTGCCCACGTCCTCGGTGGTGACGAGG
>JBDHKT010000035.1:0-16950 GCA_039586255.1 Gemmatimonadota bacterium
GCCGGGAGGACCCGGGGGACCGCTCGCTCCGGTCGACCCGGGAGTCGGGGCCGGGGAACCGCTCGCTCCGGTCGACCCGGCACTCGGGGTCGTTGGTTCCCGCTAGGTCATCGGGCAGCTCACCCGCAGACTTGGCTTGACGACCACAGCCGGGTCGCTAAAACCAACTTCGCTCGTCGGTCCCCCGGCACCTCCCGGTCCGGATAGAACGGCGACCAGACCCTCCCGGCCACATGCGACTAATCGGAAGCGCCGCTGAGCAGCGGTTCGTGCTCACTCACCGATTACTGGCGTCGGGGCGGGTCGTCGCGCGGAGCTGGTGTTAGCGAGCCCGCGCTCACGGGTGGCCGTGAGCGCGGGGGAGGCCGGAGCGAGACGACCCGCCCCGACGCCCAAGCTCAGATCTGAATCTCCGACCCGTCGGTCACCATGATGATCTCTCCCGAGTATCCCGCCCGCCGAATCAGCCCCGGCACGTCGAGCCGCCGCAGCTGCGGATAAACGTGCGTAACGGCGAGTCGCCTCACTCTGGCAGACGTCGCCAGGCTCGCGAGGCGTGTCGGTGAGAGATGGTAGTCCGCCACCAGTTCGTCGGGTAGCGAGCACTCGGCCAGTAGAAGATCGACGCCCTGGAAGAAATCCCCCAGCTCCTCAGAGGGCCCCGTGTCTCCGGTGTAGCCCAGCACCGATCCACTCGCCTCGAAACGCAGGGCGAGGCTCTCATCGGTGTGCGGCGTCTTACTGACCTGCACTTCTAGCCCACCAACGTCCACGGGGTAGCCCGGCCGCAGCTCGTGGATCGCCACGTCGAACCCCGGCTCGACGAGCCACGGGCCCAGAGCGTCGGCCCAGGCCGCGAACAGACGCCCGGTTCCTGCGGGTCCCCAGATGTCGAGCGGGGCCCGGCGTGGCATCTCCAGCGCGTGCCGCAGCGCGAAGATCAGCGACGGGATCTCGCCTATATGGTCGGCGTGGAAGTGGCTGATGATGAGATGGCCGAGGTCAGCCCAAGCGAGGCCGGCCCGTGCCAGGCCTTGGAGAGCGCCGGCCCCGCAGTCCACCAGAAGACGTGCTTCGCCGTGCTCTATCCAGTGACAGGCCGACGCGCGTTCGGGGTCGGGCACGACCGTGCCCGTCCCAACGGTGACGAGCCGCATCGCCGGTCAGGCCACCGCCCCGCGGGCGTATTCGCTGAACTCGACGCCGACGACCTTTGACACGCCGGGCTCTTCCATGGTAACGCCGTAAATCCAGTCGGCCGCCTCGATCGTCACCGGGTTGTGCGTGATGACGATGAACTGCACGCTCGGCTTGAACTCCTCGAGCATTGCGACGAAGCGTCTGATGTTCGTCTCGTCGAGCGGTGCGTCGACCTCGTCGAGCACGCAGAAGGGGCTCGGCTTCACCAGGTATATGGCGAAGAGCAACGCCAGCGCCGTCAGCGCCCGCTCACCGCCCGAGAGCAAGTGAATGCGCTGGGTCCGCTTGCCCCCGGGACTGGCGGAGATCTCGACCGGCGAATCGAGCAGGTCGTCCGGAGACTCGAGCCAGACGTCGCACTCGCCGCCCTGGAACAGAGTGGCGAATGTACGCTTGAAGTTGACCCTGATCTGCTCCAGCGTCTCGAGGAACGCAGCCGACGCGGTCTCGTTGATCTGACGGATCGTGTTGCGCAGATCGTCGCGAGCTTTAGCGAGGTCCGCTCGCTGCCCCTCGAGGAACTCGAGCCGTTCTTTCTCCTGCCGGTACTCCTCCTCAGCAAGCATGTTGACGAGGCCGATCCCGCCGAGCCGCCCGGCGATCTCGGTCAGCTCGACGCGCAGCGCCACGGGATCACCATCCGCAGGCTCGACCTCCTGCGCTAGCTGTTCGAACGGCCGACCCCACTCGTCCTCCAGCCGCTCACGCGTGCGCTTGAGGTCGGCATCAATCTGCATACGCTCGAGCTCGAGCTCGTGGCGCCGTTCGGCGTGACCACGCTCCTCCTGCTGCGCCCGGCGGAGCAGCGTTTCCAGTTCGTTCACTTTGAGCCGCATTTCTTCGGCGCGTTCGTCCATCTCGCGCGCCCCGCGCTCCGAACTCTCCCGCTCATCGAACAGCGTCTCCAGATCGCTCGCGGCGCCCTCGATCTCCTCTTGCGATCGCGTCAGCGTAGCACTCAGCCCCTCCGACTCACGGCCGAGGCGCTGGAGACGCTCGCCGGCGTCCTTCAGCGATCCCTGCTGCGACCGGAGCTCGCGCTCGGCGCGATCGAGCGCCGCCGCGGCTCGCGCCTCGTTCAACTGGATCTCGGTGACGCGCTCGCGCTGCCGTTCCCACTCCGACCGGACGACCGCCAGTTCCTCGGGGTCGGGCGCCGTCCCATCGCCTGCAGGCCTCAGGGTTCGCAGGGCGTCCTGCTCGGCCGTGCCCCTCTGCAACGCCGCTGCGCGTTCCTGGCGCAGGCGGTCGACGCTCTCACGGGCGGTTGCGGATTCCTCCTGCGCGCTGGCGATCCGCTCGGCCGCTGCCTCGGCCCGGGCTGCGAGTCGCCCTGCATCCTCTTCAGACACGCGCCGCTCCGCCGTCAGGCGCTCCAGTTCGGTGCTCGCCGGGTCGACCTGGTACTCGCAATCTCGCAGCTGGGTCGCGATGCGACCGCTCTCGGACTCCAGCTCGGTCAGCTGGGTACGCAGCCGCTCGAGTTCGGCGCGTCGGGCGAGGAGTCCCCCACCGGCATAGGGTCGGCCGAGCCGCAGCACGCCCTGGGCGTCCAGGCTCTCACGCCGCCCGATCCACGCCTCGATGCCCGCGGGCATGTCACCGCGCAGCGATACCTCACGCATCAGGTGCCGAATCCACGGCGCGCCCGGGCCGCTCACCTTGAAGCCGGGCGGCAGTTCGACATCCGCGTCTGCATCAGGGTCGAGCCGGTCGAGCGGGAGGATCACGAGCCCTCCGGGGCCGTCGTACTCGTCGAGGAACCAACGCCGGACGCGGTGGGCGGCGTCGGCATCGTCCACGACCAGGCCTTCCATGTAGGCGCCCAGATAGGCCTCCAGGCCGTCTGCGTAGGCCTCCGGCACTTCGATCCCACGGCCCAAGACCCCGCGTATGCCAAGCTCGTCGGCCAGCGCCAGCGCCGCCTGTACCGCCGGGTTCAGTCCCTCCGCACCCGTAGTCAACGGCGTCAGATCCTCGATCAGCGCCGCCGTAGCCTGGATCCGCTCGGCCAGCGCCGCCCGGCGCCCGCGAAGCTCTTCCTGCTGCGCCTGCAGTCCGGTCAGTCGCTCACGTGCACGCTCCAGCTCGCCGGAAAGCTGCTCGTGACGCTCTTCCGCTCGTCCAGCCTCCCGGCGCGCCTGCTCCTCCGCTTGCGATGCCTCTTCCAGCGCCACCGACGCCGCCGCCAGCCTGCGCTCGGCGTCCTCCAGGCGTCGGGCCAGCTCTTCGGCCTCGGCACGGGCCGCTTCCCCGCGCGCCTGAAGCTGTGCGCGTCGCTCCCTGTAGGCGTGCCGCTCCGACTCGACGGCAGCCTCGGCGGCCTCCATGGCCTGCCGGCGCTCGCTCACCTCCGCGAGCTCGATCTCCTGCCGACCCAGCTCGTCGCGCAGCGCGCCGAGCGCCGACTTGCGTTCCGTCACAACCTCCCGCAGGCGTGCAACCTCAGCACGCAGCGTGTCCTGCTGCTCCTCGGGCTCGCGCCGCTCGGCCGACAGCTGGTCGAGGCGCGCGCTCGCGTTGCGGCCCCGTTCCTCTGCCAACAGTCGCTCCCGCTCGCGTTCCGCCAGCCGGTCGCGCACCGCCATCAGCTGCCTGGCGCTGTCGGCGCGCTCGCGCTCCAGGTCGGCCAGCCGCACCTTGAGCGACTCGTGCTCGGCCTCGGTGGTCCGTATCTGCGTGGTATCTCTGACGCGGGTCTCGGCGAGCGACTCCAACTCGCTGTCGATCTCACCGTGACGACCCTGGAGCTTGGTGAGCTCCGCCTGGGCGAGCGCGAGCTCGAGGGCGAGCTTCCGCTCCCGCATCTCCAGGTAGCGCTTGGCACGGCCCCGCTGGCGCGCCAGGCTGCGTACTTTGGTCGCCACCTCAGAGATCAGGTCGTCCACGCGTGCCAGGTCGGTGTCCGCCTCATCGAGCCGACGCGCCGCGATTCGCCGCCGCTCCTTGTAGCGGCCTATACCCGCGGCCTCCTCGAACATCGCGCGCCGCTCCTCCGCCTTGTCGCTGAGGATCGCGTCGACCATGCGACCCTCGATGATCGCGTAGGCGTTGGTGCCCAGCCCGGTATCGCGACACAGGTCCTGGATATCGCGCAGCCGGCAGAGTGTGCCGTTCAACCGATACTCACTCTCGCCACCGGTGTACACGGTTCGCCCGATCTCGACTTCCGTGTAGGGGACGGGCAGCAGGTGGTCTTCGTTGGACAGGCGCAGTATCACCTCGGCACGGTGGATCGGTTTCCGCCGCGTCGTGCCCTGGAAGATCGCCTCTTCCATGCGCGAGCCGCGGATCGCTGTCGGCCGTTGCTCGCCCAGCACCCAACGCAGGCCGTCAGCGACGTTCGACTTGCCGCAGCCGTTGGGACCAACGATCGCGGTGATCCCGTCGTGGAAACGGATGTCCGCTGAATCGGCGAACGACTTGAAGCCGTGGAAATCGATGCCAACTAGCTTCATTTCAGCTGCAATCCCACCCTTTCAACAAGTTCGACCTCGAATCCCGCACCCTCGATGTGCTCCCTAAGCGGGCGCGCGTCCTCGGACTTCTCGTAACCGCCGGCGTAGACGCGGTAGGCTATACTGTCCGCGCCCGCTCCACCTGCAGCCGGCACCATATAAGCGGGTACGCCGTGACCGAACAGAGTCTCGAGCACGGACCGCGCCTCCTGCGAGCTCGCGTACGTACCGAAATTGAACGCCAACCCTGCCGGCCTCACATCCCAGCTGCGGATCGTGTCTTTGACTCCGTCGCGCACCAGCTGAACCATCAGCTCCTCAGCGCTCTCGCGCTCAGCCAGCATGCCGGCGAACACGCGGTAGTATACGACGCCTCGCACGACCGTGGGCGCGACGTAGAACGGCAGATCGGCCCGCGTCCACTCCCGCTGGCGCGATACGGCATCGTCCAGCGAGCTGTAGGCGGCAATGGCCACCGAATATGGCAGACCCACTTCGCGGAGGCGAGCCCCGCCGGCCGCCGGCTCCTCGGGCCCTGCCTCGGGCCCGGCCGCCGGCTCTTCCGTCGACGTCGTCTCGGCCGCCGCCTCCAGGTCTGCAGGACCCTCCGGAATCTGCCGGCTGCCAACCGTCTGCCACAAGGCGAGGAGCAGCGCGGCAGCGGCGGCCGCGACGGCGAACGGCGCGATACGGCGACGGCGCGATCGCTGGAAGATGGGCCCGGACCGCGGTGGAGGCATCGCCGGCTCAACGACGGCCGCCGGAGGCGGAGACGGAGGCGTCACGGGTGTTGGTGTCGGCTCGTGCGGCGGGGCGGACTGGGGTGTCTGATCGCTGACCGGCCGAGCCGCCCCGTGCATGGGCTGGGTCTCGGGCTCGGCCGAGGCGTACCACGGCAGCTCGACGGCGTCGGTCTCTTCTTCGCGGATCTCCGGCGGCGCCAGGAACTCGGCTAGCCGGCGCGCTTCGCTGGGCAGCTCTACCTCGAGGGCCGCGGCGTTCAGCACGATGCAAGCCTCGAACCCCGGGATCGGACCGGCCTCGAGCCAGTCCGAGGCCGACACACAGGGCAAGAGGTAAGCATCGGTCTCTTTGAGGCGGGCCGCAATTTTGGCCCAGCGCGGATGACGGTACAGGACCTGGAGTGGTGGCGGTGACTCGCCCAGGTTCAGGAAAAAGAAGGCTTCGCCCTCGGGTCGGCCCGCCACCTTGGAGAAACCTGCATCGCGGAACAACACGTCGGAGATCCCCGGTCCGTCCTCGACTCCGAGCGCGGCGGCCAAGGCCGACGGCCTCCTCGTCTGGAGGTCGGCCAGCACGACCTTGTGACGTTGATCTGCCAGCCGGCGTACGATCTCGATCGCCGTGTTGACGGCCCAGCGCCGCTGGCGTGGGCTGTCGGCCGCCAGGACCAGCGTCGTGGCGTGCGGCCAACTCACATCAGTATTAGGCGCCGATGATTCCACGCTCACCACCTCCCCAACTCCCAAAAAACGCGGGCTTCCCTACCCGCCTTCGGCCTCGGCTTCCTCGGCCGCACCTGCGCCTTCGTACTCCCCAGCCCGGTCCGAGTCACCGGTCTCGGAGGTTGTGTCAGCTAACTCCGCAATCGTCAGGATCCACGGCTTGTAGCCGTAGCGGGCGGTGAGGGAACGCGCTGCCTCCTCCGCCAGTCCACGCTCCAGATAAGGGCCAACCATCGCCCGGTACCAGACGACGCCCATCACGTCTTCGTGACGGTCCACCGTCCCGGGGTAGCCGACGCTGCGGAGCCAAGAAACGAGATTGTCGACGCCGGTTCGCTCGCGCGCCGCCGAAACAACCGCATAGACACCCGGCTCTGCACCGGCCTCGGGATCACGAGGATCATCCGAGTCCGCTCGAACCTGCGGCTCAGCCACTACGGCCTCGGAGGCACGTTGAACCGTGCGCTGCGCCAGTTCCATGCGCGGCCGCGGCGGCTGCCACTCCACCGCCAACCACAGGCGCCGGTCGTCCAGCTCGGCCCGCGCCACCTCTACTAACCGCAACGCGTCGTAGAGGACCAGTTCGTCTCCCTCCATCGCTATCAACCGACCGCCGGGTGTCGCCACCGGCAAGACCTCGTCCCACTCCACCGGAACGGCGCCCAATATCGAATCGATACCGACCTGCAAAACGACAGCCTCGTCCTGAGCGTCCAGCAGCGCCATCAGGTGCGTACCGTTTACGCTGAAGCGCAGCGCACTGGCCTCACCCGGCAGCGGGACGCTCCGCACCTTGACCCCTCTTACCCGGTCGAACACCTGGAGACTATCGCCGGCCGACACGTACAGGCGGTGCCCGGATGGCGTCACGGCGACGGCCCGGCCGGGCTGCGGCAAGGCGAGCTCCTCCGCGTCCTCCAGTTCCGGAACGCTGAGGCCGTGCAGCGTCAAGTCGCTGCCATCCTGCGTCAGGTAATAGAGACGATCGCCCGCCGGAGCGACGACCAAACTCCCAACGCGGTCAACGCTGCGCCGCCCGATAGGCTCCTGACTCGGTGGCTCGACGACCAACAGCTCGTTCGTCGACCCTGCGTCGACCACGACTATGACCCGCCCGTCGCCAACCGGGACGAGCTGCTGCAGAGAGCCATCCAGGGTGAGCTGCCAAGGCTCGCCTTCCGAGACGAGCTCGAGCGAACTCGGGTCGGGGGCGATCAACAGCCCTCCCCTGCCCAGCGCGGCGGCGATCTCAGTCCCCTCGAAGCCCTCAAAGCCCAGCAGATGGCCGGTACGGTAGTCGTAGCGGGCGATGCGGGAGTCGCTGAACTGGAGCCAAACAGCTCTGTCGCCGGGCCACGCTTCTGTCAGCTGTTCCAGTTCGGGCGGCGCCCACGTCGGAGACTCCAACGTCTCGGCGCTCCGATACGTCAGCGGCCCGCCGTCGAGCGAGAATCCCAATAGTCCCCACCCCTCGGCGCTACCCAGCCAGGCGGCCCGTTCGAGGGTCACCGTCCCAATCACCGCCGATTCCTCCCGGTCACCGCACGATGACGCTCCTGCGGGCACGAGTGCCAGCGCGATCAGGAGTGTAGCGCGTTTCGACAGGTGCGACTTCAGATCGCTGCCGGGGATGCAAGGCAGGACGCGCTTCCGCTCGGGGTCAGAAGGTCGGCCCGAACGACATCGACCAGACGCCGTCCCTCTGGAAAGGGCGGTCCAGCGGATAGGCGTAGTCGACCCTGAAAACGTTGTAGAGAATGTTGATTCTGAGCGACGCACCCATCGACGCCAGCGGCGACCGCACGTCGACGGGATCCCCTCCCGGCGGCAACGACCAGGCCAGCTGGCTGAACCTGTTGAAGGCCACGCCCATATCGAAGAAGATCGCCCCATCGATAGGCGGAAGACCGAGCGGCACAAACCCCAGGTCGAGAAAGTTGAAGATCGGGAAACGGAATTCGGTGCTGGCCAACACGACGCTGCTACCGATGAGCTGATCACGCACAGGGCACAGGGTCGTGACCGTGTCGGCCACTCGCGCGATCGAGCGGGCACATTCCGCCGCCGAGAACGAGCCGCCGTCGTAGCCGCGGACGTAATAGGGGCCGCCCCAGTAGAGCCGGAACTCGCGCTCACCCTGTCCCGAGCGCGAGTACGTGGTCAGCCGTGCCGCCACCGTGAACTGGCCGCCCAGGTTGAAGTAGTTGCGCACATCGAACGTCAGGTCGTAGATGCCTACATCACCGAAATAGCGGCCAACCCCGATCCGGTAGCGGCGGCCTGCTATGGGGCCGGTATAGCCGTACAGTGCGTTGTCGAAGACCAGCGCGATCGACGGCCCCGCGAACATCAAGTTCTCCAGCCGCACGGTGAACCGATCGGCACCACCGTTCGCGCCGGGCACGACCCGATCGATCACGCTGTCCCGACTGATGTAGACGCCGAGGGCCGACAGCTCGAGCCGCTGGAAGATGTCCAACGGGTAGTGAAGATCGGTGCTCAACGTCCTGTAGACATCCCTTACGAAGCGATCCTCGTAGTACGGCTGATTGTCATCGTCGAACGACGGGATCGTACCCCGGAAGCGATAGAGGGGGAACTGCTGATACGCCATCGACACGTTCGCCCGCTCGCGCAGGTAGGTATACTGAGTCAGGATATAGGCGTCGTCGAATGAGCCCGCGACCTGCCCCCAGAGCAGCACGTTGTGATCGCCCAGGATATCCGACAGCAGAATGTACGAGCCGCCGTAGACGCCGTTGCCGAAGTGACCCCCCACCTGAGCGCCGATTACCGGCTGCCCGACAACATCCGGTGTCAACTTGAGCTCGTAGTCACGGTTCTCGAACGACGTAGTATCCGGCAGGCCGCCGTGCGCATCGGCCAGCAGGTCGGCCACGGTAACCTCGCGCCGGACGACGACTTCCCCAGACTCGGGTTGCGCCGCCGACGGGCGGAAACCGTCCAGGACCCGGTAGTACGACTGAGTGCGTGCTGCGGCGGTCCGCAGATCTGAGGAGAGCGGTTCGTCCCGCCCATCCGCCTCGGCCTGCACGACGATCAGCGGCTCCACCGCTTCTTCCACCGACCATGCCGATGAGCGCGGGTCATCGATCGCGTAGATGTTGTATCCCGCACCCTCGAAGTACGTAAACGCCAGGCGATCTGAACCGGCCGACCAGGATATCGCAGGACTCAGCGGAATGATCCCCGTCACGCCGGACAGCAGGTCGGTGGCCTGGTACAATCGCCCTTCCGCTCGCGACCAGATGAACACGTTGTTCGTCCCGGTGCGGTCGGAGATGAACGCGATGGCTTCGCCGTCCGGCGACCAGACGGGATTCGTATTCTTCCCGGCCTCCTGCTGAGGGAGCACCTCGACGGTGCCATCCGTCACGCTGTACAGGGCGATGCGATAGTCGCCGAAGACCAACTCATCGAAGTCCGTCCCCTCTCCGCGGTCGGTCGCGATGGCTATATGACGACCGTCCGGCGACCACGACGGGTGAAGATCAGCGTACTTATCGTCTGTAAGTTGCTGCAGGCGTTCCCCCGACACATCGACGACGTACAGGTCGCTGATGCCGCCCAGCAGACCGGTTACCGCTATGCGTTGGCCATCCGGAGAGAACGTCGGGTTCTGTAGCCCGTCGAGATCCGGCTTGATCCGCTGCGCGACGCGCCGCCGCTCGACGTCATACACGTAAAGCGCGTCGCGACCACCGACCTGGGCGACGAACGCCACGTAGCGGCCGTCGGGTGACCAGGCGGCGGATGAGCTCATGAAGCGCAACGACTCGAAATCGGCCTGGCGCGCCGCCTGAACCAGCCGAGCAATGATCTTCCCGTCCTCCGCCGACGCCAGCCAGAGGTCGAAGAAGGAGTAGAGGTCGTTGCCCCGGTCGGAGAGAAAGACCACCTGGCGCCCGTCCGGCGAGAGAGCCGGGGCCAGATACGAGGCGAACTCGCTCGAGCCCGGCTTGAAAGAATGGCGGGTCAGCTTCCGCCCGACTTCCTCGGGACCGGCGAACCTGGCGACATCCGGCAGGTAGGTCGTCCTCAACGTCTCGACCCATTCGGCCGAGAGCTCCTCGACCGTTACGCCCAGGGTTATCTGGGCCGCGCTCTCCAGGCCCAGCCGCATCGCTCGTTGCAGCAGCAGGCCAATCGTGTGGTCGCCGTACTTCGCGCCTATGAACGCCCACAACGACTGTCCGAAGCGGTACGACAGGTAGTCACTGTACAGCGACATCTCGGGTATCGTACGCAGATAGCCGGAGAGTACCGCGTCGCGGAGCCACGCGTGCGTATGTGTGTCCAGCCCCCCGATAGCGAGGTACTCAGCCATCCCCTCCATGAACCAGAGCGGCGGCTCGTAGAGCAGCGGGTTGAGCTGGTTCGTCAGCCCGCGCGCGATGACGTCGAACTGGAATGCGTGCACCAGCTCGTGCGCCAGCACGTGCTCGAAGTCCGCATACGATCCGGTGAACGGCATGATCACTCGCCGCTTCCCGAACTCGGTCACCCCACCCGTGCCCTCGGAGATCAGGCCGGGCAGCGCGTTGGTCTGCTGGAACTCGCTATGCGAGGCGTAGAGGATGATCGGTTTCCGTTCCTCGAAATCGTGCCCGAGGATGCGGCTGAGCCGGCTGTAGGAACGCTCCGCCATGCGGGCGGCATCGAGCGCGGCCTCGCGCTCCCGCGGATAGTAGTAGATATCGAAGTGAATGGTGCGCAGGACCTGGAAATCGAAGACCTGATATTGGAGCTTGTTGCGCCCAAACTGGGCGGTTCCGTCTTCGGCGACCGCGACCAGCAGTAGCGCCATGAACGACGCGATCCGCAGAGCCGCCCGCGCGGGCGGAACGGCGCTGCGTGAAGCGCTACCTCTCATCTCGAACCGGGATCTTCGATCAGGGCCATAGGAGCGTCACCCCACAGCCGTTCCAGTTGATAGAATTCCCGAACTACCGGGTGAAAAACGTGCACCACGAGGTCAATATAGTCTATGAGTACCCAGCGGGCGGCCCTCTCACCCTCGACCCCTGAGTGTCGTACACCTCCCTGGGTCATTCCTTCCAGCAGGTGATCGGCGATCGCCCGGACATGCACCTCCGAGTCGCCGGACGTGATGATGAAAAAGTCGGTGGCATCGGACAGCCCGCGCAGATCCAGGATCATCAGCTCGCGAGCGTTTCGCTCCTGGCACAGTTCGAGGGCACGCCGGACATCCGCCGGGAGATCGGCGGGTCGCAGCCCCGTACCCGAGATCGTCGACTCGAGTCTGGACATCTAGCTCCCGTGGTTATTCAGCCTGATAGAAGACACCCCAGGCACCCGGCCCGGTATGCGCCGCTATGACACTCGTGGCCGGGCGCACGAGGATCTCGTCCGGTGCGAACCTGCGCTCCAACTCGCTTGCCAGCTCGTCCGCGACATCGCGACGCAGCACATGCACCACGCCCATGCGCAACCGCGTTCGCTCGGCCGGAATTCGGTCGGCGAACAGTTCGAGCACACGCGGGATCAGCGCCCCACGATGGCGAACCCGATCGACCGGCACGAGGTGGCCTTCTCGATCGACGCTCAGGATGGGTTTCAGATCGAACAGATTGCCGACGAAGGCGTGCGCCTTGCCCAAGCGACCGGAGCGCTGCAGGTAGTCGAGCTTGTCTACGGTGATGTACAGGCCTGAGCGTTCCTTTAGCCGTTCCAGCTCGGCCACGATCTCGTCTACGCCCCGGCCCTCCTTCGCCAGCTCAGCGGCCCGCAGGACCCGCATCCCCAACCCCAGAGAAGCCGTGCACGAGTCGTGTATGCTTATCCTGGCGTCCTCGAACCTCGCGGCCGTGACCTGCGCCTGACCCAGCGTCCCCGATAGGGCGCCGGCCACGATGACACCGAGCACCTCGTCCGCATGCTCGGCGGCTCGCCCGTATGCTTCATCGAAATGGGCCGGCGCCGGCTGCGAGGTTGTCGGCAGCGGTTGGCGCGGATCGGTGAGCCGCGCCAGGAACTCTTCCTGGGTGATGTCGACCTGATCGAGAAACGCCTCGTCGCCGAACATCACCGACAGCGGCACTATGGTGATGTCGTGCTCGATGATCAGTTCGGGAGGCAGGTCACACGTCGTGTCGGTCAAGACTGTCAGCTGGCGCGTCGGTCTCAGGCGCCTGCCGCGATGCTGCGCCCGCATGTCCTCGGCCTTAACACACTCGACGATGCCGCCCAGCACGGCCAATGCGCTCTCGACCTCGGTGGGCTCGTCGGTGTGGATATGGATCTTGGCAACCGACGAGGCCCGATTGACGATCAGCGAGCCACCCAGCTCCCTGACAGCGCCGGCAAGCTGCCGCCGCTCGGGCAGCGTGTGCCCGCGGACGACGAATTCGGCACAGAAGCGATAGGCGCGATCGGTCTCGTCGGGGTACTCGGCGGCGGCGGCGGCATCCGGCACCTGAGGTGCAACCACGTGAGCAAAGGTGGGCCGGGTGCGTCCTTCGATGACCGAGACCATCCCCTCGACGAAGCAGACGAACCCTTTGGCGCCTGCATCGACCACCTTCGCCTGTCGCAGGACGGGCAGCAGTTCGGGCGTGCGTTTCAACGATGCGTGTGCCGCCTGCAACAACCGCCTGGCCAGATCTCGCAGATCGGGCAATTGCGGCGCCAGGCGGTCTATTTCTTCGGTGGATTCGCGGACGACGGTGAGTATCGTTCCTTCGATAGGCTTGTCGACAGCTTGATAAAGCGAACTGGTGGCCCGGCACATCGCGGCCGTCAGTTCCTCCGGCCCCGCCCGGCTCCGGCCTTCCAGGCCGTCGGCGAAACCGAGGAAGTAGTGCGCCAGCATCATGCCGGAGTTGCCCCGCGCGCCCAGCACACCAGCCTCAGCGATCCGCTCCGCGATGCTCGAAACGCTCGAGTCTTCAACGCCGTCCAAAGCATCGGCGATGGCGCGAAGACTGAGCGCGAGGTTGGTGCCGGTGTCGCCGTCGGGTATCGGGAAGACGTTAATGCGATCGAGCTCGGCGCGGTGCATGTAGACGTGCTCCGAGCCTGCCAGAAACAGGCGTTTCAGGCGCCGCCCATCGCAGTACGCGATTCCCGAACTTATTCCTCTTCCTCCTTGATCACCCAGACTTTGACCGATGCCTCTACTTCCGGGTACAACCTGATCGGCACGGAATATACACCCAGGGCCTTGATCGGCTCCACCAGCATTACGTGCTTAGCGTGGACATCGTGGCCCTCTTCGCCGAGCTTCGACGCGATGTCACGCGGCCCAACCGAGCCGTAGAGCTTTCCCTCTTCGCCCGCCAGCATCGAGAAAGTGATCGAGCTGCCCTCCAGGCGAACTGCCAGCTCTCTCGCGTTGCCGAGGTCCTTTTCCTCCGCCAACAGCGCGGCAGTTCGCTCGTGATCGAGGAGCCGGCGGCTATGGTCAGTCGCGGGATATGCGAGCCCCTGGGGCAACAGGTAGTTGCGGGCGTAGCCGCTCTTCACGGTGACAACATCCCCAACATCTCCGAGGTTGTCGACCTTTCTTCTCAGGATCACCTCTTGAATTCTCGCCACGGTATCTCTCCAGATCCAGTATCTACGTCCGAATTCGCATCAACGAGTCCGCATGTCAACGCCCGGCATCTCGGGACTGGGGCCGAGCCCGTATGTTGAGCCACGTGTCGCCCAACCCGACGATCAGCGCCACCGCCGTGGCGAAGGCAAGCAACGGGTAGAGCAAAAGCGCTACCAACCCACCGATTACCCCTGCCAATACTGAAATACCACCCACCAGGCTCAGCATCACGGCGAACCCTCTGAGCACATAGAGCAGCCCCATGAACAGCACCGCATTGCCGCCGACCCGGTCGGCGATGCCCCCGAACGGCGCGACGATCAATGCCAGGCCGAGTAGCCAAACCCACACCAGGTGGTCGTTGAACCTGAAGCCACGCAGCCGCCCGAATACCCGGCCGCCTTCGCCCGTCAGCCGGTCACGCACGGTCACGGCCAAGCCGAGCGCACCGAGCGAGCTCACGCCGAGGAACGCGGGGAACAGAGCCACCTGTAATCCCGCTGCCTGGCGAAGTACGCTCTGAGCACTCTCTTCACTGGCCAAACCCAATCGGGTGCTCCAGGCCTCGGTCTCGCTGCCAACCTGCGTGGCCATCAGCGTGTCGACGTCGAGCCAAGCGCCGGGACTCAGCGCGAATGCCATCATCGCCACCAGCACCGCGAGGCCGATTGAGACCAGAGCGGTCGCCGAGAAGCTCCACCAGGGCCGCCAAGCGGCGACCATGACATACATCCCGCCAAGCAGCAGCGGCCAGCCACGGGCGAACCACCAGAGACCGGTGCGCTCGCCTATGAGAGCCAAACCGACGACCACTGCTACCATGATCGCCGACCACGCGTTGCGCGGTCCGGTCGCGACCAGCAGCAGCGCCAGCGGCAGCCCTACCAAAACGAGCGGCGGCACCGGCGCGAAGACGAGCGCGACCGACCCGAAACCGACGGCCCGGGCCAGCGCCTTGCGGTCAGACACCACAGCCGACCTAGCGGCGGTAGTCTTCCACGTACGGCAGCAGCGCGAGGAAGCGACCCCGCTTGATCGCTCGCGTCAGCTGCCGCTGGTGTGGCGCGCAGGTGCCCGTTATCCGGCTCGGTACGATCTTGCCACGCTCCGTCACGAAGCGCGTGAGCAACTGCTCATCCTTGTAGTCGATCAGGCTGATCTTCGATTCACAAAGATGGCACGGTTTCCTTCTTCTCCTCATCATCTACCGCCTTATCTGAATCTGAATTCGCTGTAACCCGCAGAAGTACGAGCTGGCTAATCCATTAGTCCTCGTCGTTCTCGTTCTCGTCATCCCTGCCGCGCCGGAACCGTCCCGCCGGCTCAGCGGCCGAGCGCGGCGTCGGAAGCTCGCCCTCGGAGAGGACCACCAAATGTCTCAGCACCTGCTCGTCGAGCTTAATCGCCCGCTCGAACTCCGGCAGGTTCGTCGGATCGGTCCGGAACTGGACCACCACGTAGTAGCCGTTATCGTGCTTCTGGATGGGGTAGGCGAGCTGCCGCTTGCCCCAGTGCTCAACAGCCAGGATCTCGCCCCCGCCGTTGCCTGTGGCAAGTTGGTTGAATCGCTCCAGCTTTTGATCGATGACGGACCGATCGAGGACGGAATCGAAGATGTAGACGATCTCGTAATCGTGCATCGCCACCTCCCTTTGGTCGGGGCTCGAGGCCCGAGCCCGGTGCGGCCCCGCCCGGTGACCGTGGGCGGAGCAGGTTGTCTATCGAGGCAGGTTGAACCTGAAACTCGCCAAAGCTACCCGAAGCGGCCGCCAACTTCAAGTTCCAGGCGACCGGCCCGGCTCGCCTCATGCCTGGGCTCGAAACAGCAGGATGTCGCCGTCCTCCACTACGTGCTCACGGCCCTCGGCCCGTACCAACCCCTCCTCACGTGCCGCCTTCAGCGACCCGGCGCTCACGAATTCGTCGTAACCCACGGTCTCGGCCCGGATGAAGCCCTTCTCGAAGTCGCTGTGCACGACCCCGGCGGCCTGGGCGGCGAAGCTCCCGCGCCGGATCGTCCAGGCCCGGACCTCCTTCTCGTTGTATGTGAAGAAGGTGATCAGGCCCAGAAGCTCGTAGCTCGCCTGTATAAGACGCTGGACACCAGGGCGCTCCAGCCCCAGCGCCTGCAGGTACTCCGCCCGTTCCTCGGCCTCGAGATCGAGCAGTTCGGCCTCGAGCTGGCAACACAGCGGCAGCACCGCCTCGGCGCCGACGGTGCCAGCCAGCACCGCCACCCGCTCGTCGTCGCCGGCAGCACCGGACTCCGAGACGTTGGCGACGTAGAGGACAGCCTTGCCTGTAAGAAGGAACAGCGACGCGAGGACATCGCATTCCTCCTTGCTGCACTCCATCTCACGAGCCGGCCGCCCTTCGCCCAGCCAGTCCTGGACCTTGTGCAGGAACTCGGCCTCTACCCGGGCCTCCGGGTCGCCGCTGTGCGCCACACGGTCCACTCGGTCGAGTCGCTTCTCGACCGTCTCCAGGTCCGCCAGCATCAGCTCCGTCTCGACCATCTCGACGTCGCGCACCGGGTCAACGCTCACCGCGGGGTGGGCGACATTGGGATCGTCGAAACAGCGGACGACGTGGACCAGCGCCTCGACCTCACGAATGTGGGCGAGGAAGCGGTTGCCCAACCCCTCACCCCGGTGCGCGCCCTCCACGAGACCCGCGATGTCGACGAATTCGACCACCGTGGCAACCTTTCTGGGCGGCTGCACCAGATCGTAGATCCGCTCGAGCCGCAGATCGGGGACCTCGACCATGCCGACGTTCGGGTCGATCGTGGTGAACGGGTAGGCTTCAGCAGGTACGCTCGAGGCGGTGAGCGCGTTGAACAGGGTGGACTTGCCGGCGTTGGGCAACCCCACGATGCCGGCGCGTATGGCAGGGCTCATCTAGATATGCCAAATGTGTGACTTCTTCGACATTCGACAGCCGACAGCCGACTATGGGTTCTCGGCTTCTTCTCAGCGATCGACAACCGACGTCCGACGCTCAGCGCACAACTTCGGCCGTCGAGCATCGGATTTCGTGCGTCTTTCGCTGAGAAAGAGCTGATACTCGATTGTCGGCTGTCGGCTGTTGAATGTCCAGTCTCTCCCTACCCCATCGCAACAAAGAAAGGAGCCAGCACCAAGCTGACAACGCTCATCAGCTTGATCAGGATGTTCATCGACGGGCCCGACGTATCCTTGAACGGGTCGCCGACGGTATCGCCGACTACCGCAGCCTTGTGCGGCTC
>JBDHKT010000518.1:0-2940 GCA_039586255.1 Gemmatimonadota bacterium
TCCTTGTAGAGCTGATGCTCGATCGCCCCGACGCGCAGCGGATGGTGGGCGATATCTACTTGGGGCGCGTTGAGGGCGTACTGCCGGGGATACAGGCCGCCTTCGTCAACATAGGGACCGAGAAAGCCGCCTTTCTCCACGTCTCCGACCTCGCCGATGAGGACCCCGAGGCGTCGGAAGAAGAGAAGGGCGTCAAGCGGTACCCGCCCATCCAGACCCTGACCAAGAAGAGCGAGGAGCTGCTCGTCCAGGTCACCAAGGAACCGATCGGGACGAAGGGGCCACGCGTGACCGCGCAGATATCACTGCCCGGCCGCTATCTCGTCTACATGCCGCGCAGCGAGCACATCGGCGTCTCGCGCAAGATCGAGAACCGGGATGAGCGGACCCGCCTGCGGCGAGTAATGCGGAACGTCCTGCAGGCCGGCCAGGGTGGCGTCATCGTGAGGACGGTGGGCGAGTCGGCGGCCCGTAAGCCGCTGGAGCGCGAGCTGAAAGGGCTGCACAAGACGTGGAAGAAGATCGAGGCTCGCGTCTCAGAGGCACAGGCGCCCGCCCTGATTCATGAAGAGGCGCACCTCGCCGCCGGTATCATCAGGGACCTGTTCAGCGAGAAGGTCGACGCGCTGATCGTCGACTCCCGGGAGATCTACAACGAGGTCCGCGACTACCTCGAGGCTGTCGACCCCGAGTTGATGCGCCGCGTCAACCTCTACGACGGCACGGTCCCGCTGTTCGACAAGTACGAGATCGAAGAAGAGATCGACCGCTCGTTCGAGATCCGGGTCGAGCTGCCGTCTACACGGGCAAGAAAGACCCCGAGAAGACGATCCTGCGCACGAACCTGGACGCCGCACGGGAGATCGCACGGCAGCTGCGGCTGCGGGACATCGGCGGGATCATCGTCGTCGACTTCATCGATATGGAGGACAAGGCGAACCGCGACCGGGTGATGCAGGAGTTGCGCATGCACCTGGGCCGCGACCGGGCGCGGACCAAGGCGTTCCAGATCTCCGACCTGGGGCTGGTCGAGATGACCCGACAGCGCGTGCGGCCCACCGTCTACCATACGGTGACCCGGCCCTGTCCCTACTGCGACGGTGGCGGCCGCATCGTCGCCCCCGCCACCGTGGTCCGGCGGGTCGAGCGTGCGGTGCACCGCGTGGCGGCGGCGCGGGAGGAGAAGCGCCTGGTGATCCGCCTGCACCCGGAGGTGGCCCTCCACATCCTGGAGGAGGAACCGACCCTGCTGCGGCGCCTCGAGTCCGAGTACAGGGTCGACATCGAGGTCCGCGACGACCCGCTGATGCGGGCGGATGAGTTCCGCATCCTGGCCGGGCCGGCCGACACGGACGTGACCTCGCGTTACGCCGTGGCCTGACCGCGGGCTGCGGCCTGCGGGGCGTTGACAGCGGTGCCCGAGGCGGATAGCCTTTAAGGTTCTCAGAATCGGTAACTTTCACGTGGTAACACGGTTGTGACATACGCCATCTTCAAGGCCGCAGGCTTCCAGTACCGCGCCGAGCTCGGCGACGTTCTGCGGCTGCCGACGCTGGACGTCGAGTCCGGCGATACCGTCACCTTCGACGAAGTGCTGCTGGGCGCCACGGAGGGCGACGTGCTGATCGGGCGGCCGACCCTGGAGGGCGCGGCGGTGCGCGCCGAGGTCCTGCGCCATGGGCGCGCCGACAAGATCGTCGTCTTCAAGTTCAAGCGCCGCAAGAACATCCGGAGCAAGACGGGTCACCGGCAGGACTACACCGAGGTGCGGGTGAGCGAGATCGACTTCGGTGGCGATCGGCGGGTGAGCCTGGAGAAGGAGAAGAAAGCCGCTCCGAAGAAGAAAGCGGCGAAGAAGCCGGAGGTGAAGGAGCCGGAGGCGAAGGCGGCGGCTAAGCCCAAGAAGGCGCCTGCCAAGAAGAAGGCGGCCCCCAAGGCGAAGGCCAAGACCACGACCAAGAAGACGACGGCGAAGGCCAAGACGACGACCAAGGCGAAAGCCAAGACTACTTCGAAGTCCAAGAAAAAGAAATCTTAGCGGGGACGGACCCCATGGCTCATAAGAAGGCAGGCGGATCGACTCGGAACGGTCGCGACAGCAACCCCAAGTATCTCGGCGTTAAGAGGTACGGGGGGCAGTTCGTGCGTGCCGGCAGCATCATCATGCGGCAGCGCGGCACGAAGTACCATCCGGGCCACAACGTCGGCAAGGGCAACGACTACACGCTCTTCGCCCTTTCCGATGGATACGTGAGCTTCGGGACTAGCCGGGGAAGGAAAGTCATCTCGGTCGTTCCAGAGAATTAGGGAACTGGGGAAGTGCGCAAAAGCCCGGCTCAGGCCGGGCTTTTTTTGTTGATAGCTCGAAGTCCTTTGGGAATTCCCGAATTCCGATTCGGGGATCTTGGATCCGAGAATCCGTGGAATCCGTGGAATCCGTGGAATCGGGGAGGTTGGGAAGTGAAGAGGTTGCCCCTCCAGGGTTCATCTCCAACCTCCCCACCTCCCTTGTTGCACTGGTCCCCGAACCGACGTTTGAGAATTCCCAACAACTTCCCTCAATTCCCTAGCTGGACCTTCCCATCACGGCTGTTCGTCGGCCGAGTTTCCATACACCGCCGGCAGCGGCACCCCGTTCAGCCGCAGGAAGACCGACAACTGTCCGCGGTGATGGATCGTGTGGCTCAGCACCATCCAGCGCAGGACGCCGATCTTCGGCTCTGTGAAGATCTCCGCGCCGGCTTTCTTCAGCGTCCAGGGCTTCTTGAACTCCTCGTCGCTTGTCGACTCGAGGGCCTCGAGCAGCTTGGCGACGTTGGTGTCGAACAACTCGAGGATCTCCGGGACCGAACCCAGCTCGACGAGCTGGTACGGCTCGCCGCCCGGCGGGTTGATGTCCAACTCGTCCATCGTCAGTGCGTGGACCCCCCAGCTGGGCAT
>JBDHKT010000518.1:2956-5075 GCA_039586255.1 Gemmatimonadota bacterium
AGGTGGGTGGCCAGGCGGCTCATCGTCATCGATTTGTCCGCCGGCTTCCAGTCGAGCTTGTCCTCGGGCACCCGCTCCAGGAGCTTCCGCGTCGCGGCGGACTCCATCGCGAGTTCAACCAACAACGCTTCTCTGATGGCCACTGTGGTTCTCCTTCTCTGGTTGGGCTTTTTGCGTGAGTTCTGCAAACTAGTGGAACGCCGGGAGCGCCGACAAGGCGAGCGGCAGACATCTTGTCGCCGGGCGACCCAGTGGCCATCCTTACCCACCCAATCGCTCGGCATTGGCCCCCATCTTCTCGGCCGCCGGAACCCTGTGCGCCGGGAGGTTGCCACACAGATACACGTACCGCTTCAGGAGGAGTATGACGATGCGAATACGGATCGGTTTCACGCTCATGGCTGCGCTCTTCGCGGCCGCCTCCACGGTGTCCGCCCAGACCTTCCCGGTAGACGACCCCGTCCTCCAGCGCATCTGGGAGGAGGGGATGGAGAACTCGCAGACGTACAGTCTGGCTCAGGCGCTGCTCGACTCCATCGGCCCGCGGCTCAGCGGGTCGCCGGCCCACAAGGCGGCGAACGATTGGGCGGTGCAGATGTTCCAGAGCTGGGGTATCGAGGCGCGCAACGAGCAGTACGGCACGTGGATGAACTGGGAGCGCGGGATCACGCACATCGATCTCGTCGAGCCCCGTGTCCGCACCCTGGAAGGGATGACCCTCGCCTGGAGCGCCGGCACGCGCGGCAAGGTCAAGGCCGGGGTGGCGATCCTTCCCGACGTGGCAGACTCCGCCGCTTTCCAGGCCTGGCTGCCCGAGGCGAAAGGCAAGTTCGTCCTCGTTTCGTACCCCGAACCCACGTGTCGCCCCAACGACAACTGGGAAGAGTACGCGACGGAAGAGTCGTTCGAGCTGATGGGCGCGGATCGAACGCACTGGTTACAACCAGCGTCAGCTTCCAGGCGTTCTCGAGGAGGCGGATGTCAAAGGCATCCTGAGCACAAGCTGGCCCGGCGGTTGGGGCGTCAATCGGGTGTTCAGCGCCAGCACCGAGGAGGTGCCGTCGCTGGGGCTGAGCTGCGAGGACTACGGTCTTGTTTACCGCCTCGCCAAGCACGGCCAGGGTCCGGTGCTCGAGGTCGAGGCGCGGGCCCGTTTCCACGGTGAGGAGCCGATATTCAACACCATCGCCGAGATTCGTGGTACCGAGAAGCCCGACGAGTACATCGTGTTCTCGGCGCACTTCGATTCTTGGGACGGCGGCTCGGGTGCCAGCGACAACGGGACGGGCAGCGTCATCATGATGGAGGCGATGCGGATCCTCAAAGCTGTCTATCCCAACCCGAAGCGCACCATCATCGCCGGACTATGGGGCGCCGAGGAGCAGGGGCTGATCGGGTCACGTGCCTTCGTGGCCGACCACCCGGAGGTGATCGAAGGGCTGCAGGTCCTGCTCAACCAGGACAACGGGACCGGCCGAATCGTGCGGGCCAGCGGGGGCGGCCTGACCCGGTCCGGTGAGTACCTCGGGCGCTGGCTGTCTGCGATTCCTACGGAGATCGCCCGACACATCGACCTCACCGTGCCGGGCACGCCGAGTGGTGGCGGCAGCGATCACGCGTCGTTCGCGTGCACGGGCGGGCCCGCCTTGGGCCTGGGGTCGCTCAACTGGTCGTACTTCCCGTACACCTGGCATACACAGCGTGACACGTTCGACAAGATCGTCATCGACGATCTCAAGAACAACGCGACGCTTTACGCGATGCTCGCTTACCTCGCCGCCGAGGAGGACGAGCTGATGCCGCGAGACCAGCGCGTGCTGCCGGTCAGCCAGCGCACCGGCGAGCAGATGACCTGGCCCGAGTGCCGGCAGCCGATGAGGAGCTGGGGAGAATACAGGCGGCGGTAGTTGTTGTAGTGGGATTGAAGAGAGGTAGAGGTAGGGAAATCAGAGCAAGTGAGCATTCGAGGTTGGAAGGGAATCCATGCAGGCCAATCAGCCCTTCCCACTTCGAATGCTCTCTTGCTCGAATGCTCACTTGATCTGACCTCCCTACCTCTACTAGTGCCTCTACACAACGGAGGGTCGATGCTTATGAGGCGATTGCGTCGAGAATCAGC
>JBDHKT010000519.1:0-2258 GCA_039586255.1 Gemmatimonadota bacterium
TTTCTGCGCGAGGTGAAGATCGCCGCCGGCCTTCAACACCCTCACATATTGCCGATCTACGACTCGGGTGAGGCGGCCGGTCTACTCTACTACGTAATGCCCTACGTCGAGGGGCATACGCTGCGCGAGCGGCTCGAGCGTGAGACCCAGCTGCCCATCGATGAGTCGCTCCAGATCGTCCGCGACGTGGCGAACGCGCTCAGCTATGCCCACAAGCGCGGAATCGTGCATCGGGACATCAAGCCGGAGAACATATTGATCTCGGAGGGCTACCCCGTAGTTGCCGATTTCGGCATCGCGCGGGCGCTCACCGAGGCCGGTGGTGACAAGCTCACGCAGACCGGGGTCGCGATCGGCACGCCCGCCTACATGAGCCCCGAACAGGTCAGAGAAGGCGCGCAGGTCGATGGCAGAAGTGACCTCTACAGCCTCGGGTGTGTGCTCTATGAGATGCTGGCCGGGCAGCCGCCGTTCACCGGTGCGACCCCTCAGGTGATCATGGCGCGCCACGCGCTCGACCCGGTACCGCCGCTGCGCACGGTACGCGGAACGGTGCCCGAGTCGGTGGAGCGCGCTGTGGCGCAGTCGCTGGCCAAAGTACCGGCGGATCGCTTCACCTCGGGCGAGCAGTTGATACAGGCGATAGCGACGCAGCCGGGAATCGCAAGGCCTGACCTCGCCACACCACCGACCGGTGAGGCTGTGCCCTCGTTCTTCTCCGAGCTGCGCCGCCGTCGCGTCTATCATACCGCCATTCTCTATGTCGTAATCGGCCTCGGGGTTTTCGAGGCGGCCGATACCGCCTTCCCGGTGCTTGGATTGCCGCCCTGGATGATGACGCTTGTCGTCTTGGGAACGCTCCTCGGGTTCCCATTCGCGCTCGTTATGGCCTGGATGTACGACCTGACGTCCAAAGGACTGAGGCGCACGTCACCCATGGGGTTCAGTGTCACGCCGCCCGGAACTCTCAGCACGGGCGTCGTGTCTCCACCGCCTTCGACCTTCGAGCAGGTGCCGGCCGGAACCACCGTCCGTATTGCCCCGGACCTGGATCGGGTCGGGGAGAGGCCGGCGACGCCACCGTACGGCGCCCCCGCCGCCGCGCCGCCGGTAAAGGAGCCGTCGGCGCTGCTCACCAGCAAGGTGGGACTTACATCGCTGCTGGCGCTGGCATTCTTCGCCAACTGGCTGGAGACGTCGCTCGAGACGCGGATCGCTGGGAGCTCGGCCGCCGTGATGGAGCTCAGGCATCAGACGGCGCACGCCATCCACTGGCTCGAGGCCAACCTGAGCTTCGAGTACCACGATGTGACGAACAGCATCGCGACCGTCGGGTACTCGAGCTCGTATTTTATCCTGTTTCCCCTCCTTCTCGTCGCGGTCGGCGTGGCGCTCGCTCGCCGGCCCGAGATCCGCCCATTCCGGGTCTTCTCGGTCGCCGTGTTGATCAACTACGCCTTGTGTCTGCCCTTTTTCATCCTGTTCCCGGTTCCCGAGCGCTGGGCCTACTCGGAATCGGGTGCCATGTTGCTGTCCGACAAATGGTCCTCGCAGTTGATCGAAGCATTCCGGCCCATCAGTGGGCTCGACAACTGCTTCCCGAGCTTCCATGTGTCGCTAACCGTGGTGATCGTACTTCTGGCCTTGCTGTACGGGCTGCGCCTGCGCTGGAGCGTCTTCGCCTTGGGAACCACGATCATCCTGTCGACTTTCGTTCTCGGCATTCACTGGATCGCCGATATCATTGCCGGGCTGGCGGTAGGTGCCCTGAGCGTCATGCTGGCTCTTCGCCTCGATCACAGGATCCCCGACGATGTTTGGCGGTTCGTGGACATCCCGCTCGAGGACACGGGACCGGCGCCTGAATGATGAGCGCTTCGCTATGCGGTTGAGATGAAGGTCATGGGTTCAAGATCCGTCGTATTAATTGCCCTGGGGCTGACGTGCCTCACCAGCGTTTCGCAGGGGATCGCTCAGGAACAGGTCACCTTCATCGAGGTGGCGCTCGACGAAGAGACGCGGCGCGCCGACGACAAACTGCGTCGCTACCTGGGCAGTGAAGCCGGCCTGATGTTCGTCCCGGAGCGGCCCCTCGAGTACAGCGTGGCCATCGATCGCCTGGCCAACTGGGACTCTGATAGGGGCGACTTCCTGGCCCGCGTCACGCCGTACGCCTTCGTGGCGGCGGAGATGCTGGGCGCGGACCTGGAGGTCTTCGCCACGTACTTGAGCAGGGCGACAGGTAGCACGACCTATCA
>JBDHKT010000520.1:0-3782 GCA_039586255.1 Gemmatimonadota bacterium
ACCCGCGGCGGAGATTTTCCACAAATCGCCCTCAGCGACGAACACGATCGTGTCGCCGTGCAGGGCCGGGTAGCGGTAGTAGCCCAGGAACCCCGCCCGCTGCCCGGGCGTGCCGGCCGTCTGGGCGAGCCCGCTGGGCGCGTGGATGGAGAGCAACGCGGAGGCCACCCCAACGACGATGGCCGATGCGAATACACGGGCGGAATGACGCATGGTGACACCTCTCATGTGTGTGACTGAGCCGGTAGATCAGATAGCCTGCGGCCGCGGGCCTCCGGTCGCAAGGGCTCGCCGCTCCCCTCACTGGCCCGCCAGTTACCAAAAAGGGCTCGATGCATTAGAATTGCGGGGTTTCCCAGGAATTCGTAATTCCTATTGATTGTGGCAATCCGTCCCAGCCATTAGAAGGGTTGTACCTATGAGTGCTGTCAAACTGGATACCGCCAAGATGCCTCAGTTGGCCACACTGCCCGGCGACGACGTCCGGCAGATCATGTGGCGCTTCGCCGATCGTTACGACCTACAGATGCTGGTGCAATCGGTCCGGGCGGTGGCCCGCGGGCCGGTGGCGCGCCTCGTCGCCGAAGGAGCACGAAACACGCACGAGTGGACAGAGGAGAAGAGCTCGCTGCTCGAGGCGTACGACGCGGCGGGCATCACGTCGGTCTTCCTCGAGCCCGAGTACGGCGGCTTCATAGCCGGCCCCAAGAACCTGGCGTTGGGGCTGGCGGCGTTCGAGCTCGGTCTGTCGCCGATCCACGAGAAGGGTACGCCGGAACAGAAGGAGGGGTACATGCGGCGCTTCTCACCGCCGCAGCCCGGCGAGGACCGAACGATCGAGCGCAGCGCTTTCGCACTTACGGAGCCCATTCCGTACGTGGGCGTCGATACCGGCGTGCTGGGTGGCAAGGTCAGCGTCAAGGAGTGGAGAGAGGGAGAGGAACCGATCCTCCACGTCGAGAAGCGGGGACGCTTCATCACGAATATGGCGTTCGCCAACTTCGTCTCGGCGGCGGTCGACTCGGGCGACGAGCGCATCAAGGGCAGCTGCATGATCATCCTGGAGGAGAACGATCCCGGCATTTACGATCGCGGTACTGCCACCAAGAAGCTTGTCCATCAGCTGTCAGCGACCAGCGACCCCGTCTTCAGTCTCGACGTACCAGCCAGCCGCATCATCGGCGGCTATACGGTGAAGGACGGCGTCATCATTCCCAATCACGACCACAGCGAGATCATCGACTCCGTCTTCCGCCGAACGAGGGTGACGGTCGGCCTGATGACGGCGGCAAAGCTCCTGTCGGCTGTCGAGCCGGTCGTCCGCTACCAGCGCGGCCGCTACAGAGGCGGCGAGTCGGATAACCCGGGCTCGCCGCGACACGAGCTAGGGTTGCAGCAAAAGGAAGATGCGCTGCACCGCCTGGTCGATATCTGGGCGACCGGTGAGGCCAGCGCGTCGCTCGGATTCGCGGCGGCGCGGCTGTTCGACGAGTTGGACCCGCTCGACCATCGACGCGACGAGATATTCAAGGCGAAGGACATCCCGGATGGTCGCAGGGCGATTCGCGCTTTGGCGAAGTGGACGGAGCAGGCGGAGGAATACGTGCGGCTCGCCGCGAAGCCCGAAGGCGAGCGAGATGAGGCCCGCTTCCAGGAGCTCGAGGCAAACGAGCTCATCCTGTACCTGGTGAAGAACGCCCTCGCCGACGTGCTGTGCCCCGCCGGCAAGCTGTGGAACACCGGGCACGGTGCGAACACAATGCGTGAGGCGGTGAGCCTCATGGGTGGCTACGGAATCACCGAGGACTGCCCGGGCTTCCTGCCGCAGAAGTGGATGGACGCACAGCTCGAGGCGACCTACGAGGGTCCGGAGGCTGTGCAGCGCCGCCAGCTCAGCGTCACCATGACCAACGATATCTTCCTCGCTCAGTTCGAGGAGTGGATCACCGAGATGCGCCACGTCGCCGGCCTGCGGCCCGGCTCCGGTGCCTGCACGCTCGCCTCCGCCATGGACCTCTGGCTGTGGACGCTGCTTCACCTGCTCGAGGCGAAGGACGCCGACGGCGCTCCGCTTTACAAGGGGCACCGTCACGGCGTGACCTTCCCGATGGCGGATGCGTTGTGCTGGTTGCTCGCCTCGCGCTACCAGATCATGGACTTGATCGAGCTCGAGCAGAAAGGGCCCGAGAACGCCAGCCTCGTCGAGGCGCTCCCCGGTTACGTCGCCTTCTTCAACGACCTCTGTCATGTGCAGGCGGCGGCCGCCGGCGGCGAGGTCGCACGAATTTGCTCGAGCCTCGTCTTTGGTTACAACCGCCACCCCTGCTGGACGACCGATGGCGATCGCGTCTACAGCGATAGCGAGCTGACCGTGCTGGAGAACGTGATGCCGGGACTGTGCTCCTGCATCGTCGATGTGCTCGACGAGGACGGTTCGCCGCCCATCAAGAGGGGCCCTTGTGTCCGTTTCGACGGTTACGAGCCATTCACGCTGCGGCGCAGCAAGCTCGATGGTTGCCTCACCGGCTCGCGCATGGCTAAGGACAACGCTGCTCTGGCGTTGACCCAGGTGACGATCCCCGAAGCACTCGACTACCCGCTCTAGGAATCGGCCCGATGAGCGAGATGGCGAACGTCGAGCGCCAGAGCATGGAGGTCGATCTCGTCTGCGTCGGCTTCGGTCCGGCGACGGGCGGCTTCCTCACGACGCTGTCCCGAGCGATGCAGGATCCCGAGACGCAGCCGTTCCTGGTGAGCAAAGCGGTGCCCGGGATGCCGCTGCAGGTCGTTTGCTACGAGCGGGCCGACGACATCGGCTTCGGTGTCTCGGGCGTCGTGACCCGGGCGCGAGGCATCCGCGCGTCGTTTCCCGACCTCGAGCCCGGTGAGAGTCTACCTGAAGGACCCCGTCGGCGCGAGCCGGCGTCCCAAGGGCGTGAAAGGCCTCGATGCCGCCATGGCGAGCCTGAAGCTGCTCGGTAGGAGCAAGCATCGGGCGGTCGAGCTGCCCTACATACCGGATTTCATGAAGAAGGACGACGGGCTGGTCCTGTCCATCGGGCAGTTCAACCAGTGGGTGGGCTCGCTGCTCATGTCCTCTGGTATGGTGCAGATCTGGCCCGGCATGCCGGTGGGCGAGCCGCTCATCGAAGACGATGCGGTCGTCGGCGTCCGACTCGTCGATCAGGGCACCGACCCGGAGGGGAATCCGACCGATGCCTACATGCCCGGCATGGACGTACGCGCGGCATTGACCGTCGTCGGCGACGGGCCCGTCGGCCCGGTCGGCCGCAGGCTCGACGAGCACTTCGGCATGCCGCGAGACCACCACCAGCGGGACTGGGCCGTCGGGATGAAGGTCGTGGTCGATCTGCCCGAGGGTTGTCCGCTCGAGCCGGGGGCCGTCTTCCACACCATCGGCTACCCGGAGCCCGAGATATTCGGCTTCCTCTACGTCTACCCCGGCAATGTCGCATCCCTCGGCATCTTCGTCCCCTCCTGGTTCGACAGTCCCGTGCGCACCAGCTACCGCTACCTCCAGCACTGGATGATGCACCCGTACATCTGGCGCTACCTGGAGGGCGGAACTCTGCGCTCCTGGGGTGCCAAGACGCTACAGGAATCGGGATTGCGCGGGGAGCCGCACCTGGTGGGCGACGGCTACGCCCGCGTCGGCGAAGGCTCGGGTAGCACCAACGTGCTCACCGGCTCCGGCGTCGATGAGGCTTGGACCACCGGCGTCCAGCTCGCCGAGGGCGTCATCGAGCTCCTCAGGGAAGACA
>JBDHKT010000521.1:0-2245 GCA_039586255.1 Gemmatimonadota bacterium
TCGCCCAGACCACCGAACCCGACCTCGCTGAAGTCCACCTCGGGGCCATCGCCGCCCTAACACTCGCCGAGAACTGGCGAGACTGGCGATACGACGGGCCCGAGAATGCGGGGATCTGCCTGATCGGCAACGTCGAGACGAACGGCAGGGGTATTCAGGTTAGCACGATCCACTCCGCAGTACGAGTTGCCAGGCTCAGCGGCTGCGCCAACGATCGGAACATCGGCGCCGCGATCCTCGCGCCGACCGGACTGTTCGACCAAGCTCAGCTACATGAACTGGCGTGCGCCGCCGTACGCGGTAACGACGACTGGCTCGTGTTCGGAATCGTCACTGGGACCGAGACGAAGGTGCTGCCCACCGGCGAGGTGATGGTGGTGGCTCAGGGCCTATGGTGCACGATCGTGCAGGACCAGGCGCCACTCATGGCAGGCCTTCCAGCCGGAGTCCCATAGGCTAGCCTTCTCGATCGACACGCCCTAAGTATTACCGACAACGCAACGCAGCGTCGCCGGCGAAGTGTGATGTCCGACTGTCCTGGGAGGCGGCGACCAGGAAATGGGAGCGTCAGATGCTGAGGATCAAGAAGGTACTGTATCCCACAGATTTCTCCCGCTGTGCCGGGCACGCTCTGCCGCACACGCTGCACTTGGCCAACACGTATGGGGCCGAGCTTCATCTGCTCCACGCCCTGGTGTTGCACGAGGCGGATCCGAGCAACCTGTCCCATCGGCTTCCCGACATGGAGGAACTGTACCTGGTTCTGGAGGAGCACGCGGAAACGCAGATGAAGACAGCGATCGAGGAGCACGGGCGAGCCGGCTTCACGATCAAGAGCGCTCAGGTTCGCGCCATTTCCGCCGCCGGCGCCATTCTGGACTACGCCACCGAGAACGAGATCGACCTGGTGGTCATGGGCACGCATGGGCGCAGAGGCCTGAGGCGACTGCTGTTGGGGAGCGTGGCCGAAGAGGTCGTGAGGCTAGCCCCCTGCCCCGTCCTCACGGTGCCGGAGGGGGAGGTAGGTGCATCGCCAGGCCAGATAGAGCGTATCGTCGTGCCCGTGGACTTCTCAGAGCACGCCAAGCTGGCACTGGCGTACGCAGTACAACTAGCCGATGCCTACGGAGCGCAACTTCACCTCCTCCACGTCGTCGATGAGGTCATCTACCCCGACTTCTACCCTCCTGTCATCCCTTCCGGAGGCTCGCTTACCGAGGAGCTACGTGACCAGTCGCTGGAAAGGATGAGGGGCCTGCTATCGGGCTTTGAGGGC
The DNA here is from genome assembly GCA_039586255.1 of Gemmatimonadota bacterium. Classification (GTDB taxonomy): domain Bacteria; phylum Gemmatimonadota; class Gemmatimonadetes; order Palauibacterales; family KS3-K002. The sequence goes on from JBDHKT010000521.1 coordinate 1,277, forward strand.
GCTGATGCAGCTGTCCACGTGCGCGCCGGCCGGGCTGCACCCGAGATAGCCGACTTCGCCGAGGGCCAGTCTGCCGACCTCGTGGTCATAGCCAGCCACGGCCTTACGGGCATCAGCCACGTCCTCCTCGGGAGCGTCACCGAGCAGCTCATTCGCCGGGCGCCCTGTCCGGTCTTCACTGTTAAGGGATTCGGCAGAAAGCTCTTCGAAGCCTAAGAGGGAAAGCTCGGCAGGCTACAAAAGAGTGAGCCCGGGCGGGCCTGCCAGTCCTCGTGCGATTAGCCCCAACCATCTTTTTTCCGGCAGGCTACCCGGGCTCACTTTTTTGTCACTCGCCGTCCCAGGCGCTGTGGCACCGTGTCGTACGCCTAGAACTTCGAGTGCCTGTCTTAGTTGCACAACACGTACCACAGAACATCCACATCCCGAATTCCTTGCTATTACGTAGCTTAGGCGCCTCGAGCCCTTCGCCCAGGGGCAACGACGCGTGACACCCTGACACAGACCGGGACAGTGGCGCGTCCCTCCGTGGGCACAGAACGCCACGAAAGCCCTTGCCCGAATTGACGATTCCCAGAATCCCCTTGCGCGGGCGTGACAACCGGAGAACTTATCTTTGTGGCACTTTGCCCCATTGTCCCGGGCTGTCGCCCGCTAGCAGCTCGGGCTTTCGGCCAGGGCCGCGCCGGGTATTGCTCCCATAAACATAACGGTAACAACCACTTGGAAGTATCGGCCCCTCCGGGGACGGCGACGGCTGCGCGCGGCACGGAACCTTCAATAGCATTGAAGGACCAAGTTGAGCGTAGCCACCAGGGGGTTGTGTTGGCGCTGGAACTGACGATCCTAGACGGTTTGCCGGATCCGATATTCTTCGTGGATCGGCGTGGCGCAGTGGCGTACCTAAACCGGGCGTGCGAGACGGCTCTCGGTCTGCCGGCCGAGGGGGTTACGGGGCGGGTCCTGGCG
>JBDHKT010000522.1:0-4226 GCA_039586255.1 Gemmatimonadota bacterium
GCGATCATGTTCTTGTCGCGGAAGCGGCCCAGGTAGTAGCCCCGCATCAGGTCTTGGCCGCCGAACAGGAAGAGGTGCTGGAACGGCGGGTCACCGCTCTCGAACCCGAAATGGCCCTGCAGCGCCAGGACGTGATCGGGCATGGTGTTGATGTAGCCGCGCAGGTCGAGGACATAGCGGCCGAAATTGTAGTCGCTACCGATCGCGCTTCCGTTCAGGTCGACGGTGAGCTGGTGGTAATGTCCGCTCGATGCGGAGAAGATGTTGTCGCGGGTGTCCCAGCTGGCGAGTAGCGCGGCGCCCGAGACCACGCCGCCTTCGCTGCCGAGGATGTCACCCTGGTCCAACATGCCGCCTTCCGCGACCTCGTCCAGCTTGCTGTACTCGAACTGGTAGCCGACGCCGAACCCGAGGGCCGAGAGAAACCGCCGCTCGATGCCGGCCCGCAGGCGCGTGTAGCGCGGCGTGTAGTCCTCTTCGTCGTCCTGCGAGGTGTCGTTGCCGATGCCGTAGAACTTGTCCGGGAACTTGCTATAAGCAACGTAGCTATTGAAGTGATATTCCTCCTGGCTCCACCACAGATCGGAATAGAACTCGGCGGTGACCTGACTATTCGTCGTGTAGATGAAGACCGGCGTCAGGGTCGAAGGTCTGGCGGTGACATCGGCGTCCGCCGGGCGGTAGTAGTACTGGGCTGCCACGCCGAAAGCGAGCTTGGTCTCCGGCGTATAGTAGAGGACCGGGATCGGGATCAGGCCGCTGCGCTTCGCTTCGGGAGCCTCTTCTCCGGTCTCCTGGGCGAGCGTCCTGCCCGGCGGCATGCAGCATAGCACGGCGAGCGCCAGGACGACGCGCTTCTGACGGACGGCATGTGGCATCGTGGCGGTCTCCAGTTGTTCCGCTGAAGCTAGTCCGTAAGGCCCGTGCTGTCATCCGGCGGGCGGGGCGATCGGCGTCGCCTCCACTCGCGCGCGACGGCGCTCCCGCATATCATTCTGCCGTCCCAATGCTCGCCTTTCCAGTACCACCGGGAGTTGTTTCTCACAGCCCAAGGAGAAGGACATGAGACGCACGGTCCCGAGCACTCTCTGGACGATCCCCGCCGTCGTCCTGCTCGCCGCCGCCCTTACAGCGGGGCGTGGAGGAGACGAGCTGTGGCGGGAGGCGGGTTACGCCCAGGTCACCGTCCACACCGTGGCCATCACTATCGACCCGGCGACCGGTACGTTCACCTACTCGCAGGATCCCGTGAACGCGAAGCGGGGCGACCACATCGAGTGGAACTGCGATCAGGGCGCCTGGTCGGTCCACTTCATCGATCGGACGCCGGCCAATCAGGATAGCCAGCGCGGTCCGAGGGGTGGCCCGCGCCGCTTGCCGATAAGGCAGAACGCCGAGTTCGGCAGCTACAAGTATTTCGTCGCCGTTGCGATCGGCGATGACGTTTTCACCGACGACCCGGAGGTCGTCATCGGACCCGATTGATCCGGTAAGTCTCTGTGGCAGGGGTCGCGTGCCGGCGTCGGTCCGCGACCCTGTTGCAGCTATTCCGTGGCTTCTACGAGCGCTTTGAAGCGGGGATCCTCCCAGAGATCCTCGAACATCCAGTCGGACGCCACGTACTCCTTCCGCTGCGGGATCGCCTCCAGAAACGCACCCAACCACTCCAGCGCCTTCTCGCGGTTACCCATGAGAAGCCAGACGTTCGCTCCATAGTAGTCGATCCACGGGGCTATACTACCAGTCGTCTCCTCACGCGTGCGCTCGATGACGGATGCTGCGCTGTCCGCTTCGCCCGCGCGGGCTACGACACCCGCGGCCCATGCAATGCCGACCAACCGCAGCGGCTCTCTCCGCTGCGGCACGGCGAGCAGTAGCATGGAATCGACCAGGGCCCAGGCGCGGTCGACATCGGGCTCCGGTCCGCCGGACAAGGCCATAAGGAACAGAGGGCAGCCGGCCGTCCAGTCCCCCTCGGGGAAGCGTCGGCGACCCTCATCGCACCAGCGCCCGGCTTCCTCGATCTCCTGCAGGTCCAGCGAGCTCTCGTAGAGGCGGAAGATGATCTCCTCAGCGTCGTTCAGGAACGGGTCGGCTTCCAGGGCGCGCTCGGCGTCGCGTCTGGCCTCGAGCGGTCGAGTGTTCACCCGGTTCAGGTTGCTCAGCGCGGCCCAGGCACGGGCCCGGAAAGGATCGGCGGTGACGGCCTCGTGTAGCTCCCGCTCCGCAGTCTCGTGCGCCAGCGCTCGTTCGGCGTGTGCGAGGGCGGGGAGCAGCTGGTCGGCTCCGATGGACCCCGGCCCTACCTTGGAGAAGTCGGTCCCTTCGTAGGCCCACCATCCGCGCCGGACGACGGGTTCGACCCAGCCCGGGTCTAAGGACTCGGCCGCTGCGAGCAGTGTGTCTGCGTGCGCCAGCTCTTGCAGCGCCGCCGCCGTAGCGCCGTCGGCCTTGAACCTCTCGAACTCGCCGAAGAGCCGCTCGGCCTGCTCGTAGAGTGCCAGGGCGCGCGTGCTCTCGGTCCCGGCTCGACGTTCACGTAGCGCGACTTCAACTCCCAGCTTCTGTCGAAGGCGCCGTGCAACCTGGGCGGCGAGGTCGTCCCGCAGGTCGCGCCACTCTTCGACCGTTCCGTCGATTGCGAAGCTCTCGATGGTCGACTGGCTCGCCGGGTCGATCAGCGCCACACTCAAGCTGAGAGACTCAACGGATCCCGACACGCTGCCTTCGACCAGCGTGCCCATGCTAAGGGCGCGTACCAGGCTGTCGAGTGGGACCGTCGCATCGCGGTATGGTTTGACCGCGCCGCGCGGGATGACGTCGAGCGCACCGACCTGGCTCAGCTCATCGATCAACGCGCCGGTGAAAGTATTGGCGAGGTGTCCGAGGCTCTGGCCCTCGCTCTCGTCGTCGAAGTAGAGAACGGCGATCCGGGTCGGGTCGAGGGCGGCGGCGTCGATCGCCGAACCTCCAGGCCTCAGACCACCGCGCGATAGCACTATGATGATGAGCGCTACGGCGACGATGGTGTTGACCGGGACACCGATCTTCTCGACGCGTTTCCAGCGCTGCTGCCCCCGGGCGCCGTGGAAGTAGGCGAGCAGCAGCACCGTCGGGATCATCGCCACCCAGGCCACGAGGCTCACGTCGGCCAGCCGCGACGTGACCTCGTAGCGGCCGATCAACCAGTCGACGAATTCCAGCACGCCCCAACCCACGGCCAGGTAGATGCCGAGGATCTGGGGAACGCGCCGCTTGAGCAGGTCCTGAAGGAGACCCGGCGCCATCGCAACCTCGTAGTCCTATTATTGATTAGAGCCGCGCGCCGGGGGCTCGCCGCGCTCCAAAGATGCCACGCGACAGGGCGTCGATCAACTCTCGGGTCGCGAGGAGGACCGGCATGGCAGAGGAGGGATAGAGATGCCGTACATCGTGAAGGAGAGCAGGGCGCTCTACGATGGAGCCCTGGCCGGGCTGGCGGAATCGATCAGCGATGCGACGCCGGACGGCGACCTCAATTACATCATCACGCGCATTCTGAGTGACTGGCTGCAGAAGCGCGGTTTGGGCTACACCGCGCTGGCCGACGTGGTGACGGTGTTGGAGACCGCGAAGCTGGAGTTCTATCGCCGGATCGCCGCGCCCTACGAAGACGGCAAGGCGGCCCTGAACGGCGACGTCTACGGCGAGCTGGGCGAAGGCTGAGAGGGTCCCGCCGGTTCCTGAAGCTCGCCGCTGCCGGTGACGCGGTAGAAGACGCCGCCCTCCCAGAGCAGGCCCTGGAAGGAGCCGAGTACGTCCAGCGGGATGTCGATTCCGAAGACCCGTCCGCCGTACAGACTCTCCACCTGTTCGACTCCGGTGTGTCCAACGACAACTGCGTGCGCCCCGTAGTAAGTTAGGATCGCCTGAACCTCGTCCGGCGTCGCGTGCGAGTAGGATCCCTCCATTGGATAGTGATAGCCGCGGTACCAGAACGGGCCGGCGCTGCGATAAATGAAGCTCTGCATCTCGCCGAAGACGATCTCGTACGACCTGAGGTCGATCCATTCTCGGGCCCGGACGTTGATCTCCTCGAGGCTCAGCTTGGCCTCCACCACGTGAGGGCCGATGCCGCCGTGAACGAAGATGATACCGTTCAATTTGACCGCTGTGTGCTTGGTGCGGAGCCAGCGGCCCAGCTCCATGTCTGGGCCGAAAAGGTCCTGGTACTGGACCCGGCTTCG
>JBDHKT010000523.1:0-2232 GCA_039586255.1 Gemmatimonadota bacterium
GTCGCGTCGCCGCTCGACGCCTTCTTCGAGTCGATCTCCGGCTTCACCACGACGGGTGCTTCGATCTTCCCCAATCCCGAGTCGCTACCGCGCGGGATCCTGTTCTGGCGCGATATGAGCCAGTGGCTGGGCGGGATGGGGATCATTGTCCTGGTGGTCGCCGTGCTCCCGTTCCTGGGCGTGGGCGGCATGCAGCTGTTCCGGGCCGAGGTCCCGGGCCCGACGCCCGAACGGTTGCGACCGCGGATCCGCCAGACGGCGACGGTGTTGTGGCGAGTTTACGTCGGACTGACCGCGGCGCAGGCCGTTCTCTACCTGGTGGGCGGCATGAGCGTGTTCGATGCGGTGACCCACGCGTTCGGCACGATGCCGACGGGCGGCTTCTCTCCGCATACGGATTCGATCGGCTACTTTTCGTCACCGTACATCCAGTACGTAACGATCATCTTCATGTACTTCGCCGGCGTGAACTTCGCGCTGCACTACCGCGCCCTGCGGGGGAAGCCGCGCTCGGTACTGGCCGATGAGGAGTGGCGGTTCTACTCCCTGCTGCTGGTCGGCGCGCTCGCCATCGTCTTAACCGCCCACTTCCTTGCCGGCACCTACGACTCCGTCGAGGAGGCGTTCAGAGCTTCGGCCTTCCAGGTGGTCTCGATCGGTACGACGACGGGCTTCGCCACGGCGGACTATGTGACCTGGCCGGCCGTCGCCCAGGTGGTGTTGTTCTTCCTGATGTTCGTGGGCGGGATGGCCGGCTCGACGGGCGGCGGTATGAAGACGCTACGCCTGTGGGCGGCCCTGAAACAGGGGATCGTGGAACTGCGCAAGCACCTGCATCCGCGCGCGGTTATCGTGACCCGCGTGGGCGGCAAGGTCGTGCCGGAAGGCGTGATGCTCAACATTCTGGCCTTCCTACTCCTCTTCGTCGCTTCGTTCATCGTCGGTGCGTTTCTGCTCACGGCGCTGGGGGTAGACCTGGTAACTGCGGCGGGTGCGTCGGCGGCGGCGATCGGGAACATCGGGCCCGGGCTGGCCAACGTCGGCCCGGCGGCGGACTACGCCTGGATGCCCGGACCGGGGAAGCTGATTCTCGGCTTGCTGATGCTGCTCGGGCGACTGGAGATCTACACGGTGCTGGTGCTGTTCCACCCGGAATTCTGGCGGAGATAGACGGGAAGTTCGATTGGGCAATCGGGAAGTCGTTCGGGAATTCTCGAATGTCGATCAAGTGAGCAATGCAACAGGGGAGGTAGGGAGGTAGAGAAATCCCGTCTGTGTCGACTTCCTGACTTCCCACCTCCCTAGATGCACTGGTCCCCGAATCGACATTCGAGAATTCCCGATCACCTCCGCTTTCTTCGTTCCTTCTTGCCCCCTTCCCTCTCGAGCTTGGCGAGTCGCTGCTCCAGTTCCATGCGGGCGCGGCGGAGCCGCTCCACCATCTCGCGCTCGCGCTGCAGGCTCTCACGAAGTCGCTCGAGCTCCAGCGGGCCGGCAGGCGCCTCGCGCTCCTCGGCATCCGACTCCAGCCGAGCCCCCACAGTCGGCTCGAGTCGCGGCGGCGGAATCGCAGGCTCGAGGCGATCGCCGCGTCTCCAGGCCGGGGTGCCGGCCAGCGAGCCGAGAGTGTGGATCAGCTTCTCGAGTAGCTCCAACAGGTCGCGGTGCATAGCGACCTGCTCGCGGTCACGCACCAGCATGGCGGTCAGCAGCTGCTCCAGTTCCTGGGGCCCCAAGCGCCCCGGGGGCTGTGCGAGCTCGACCTGGTAGCCCCGAGTCAGCTCGACCGGCGATTCGCCATCCTCGGAGCGCCCGTCGGATTCCGCCCCCGGCGGCGCTCCCTGCAGCTCGCGCCGCACGGTCGTACGGGACTCGCCGGCGGCGAAGAGGCCGGCGATGCGCAGGAACACGGTCACCGCCCCCTCCGGATGGCGCCGGTTGCGGCCGCTGCCGAAGGTCGGGATGTGCTCGGGGAAGAGGCTCCGGTAGTAGCGGAGCGTGGATTCGGGAACGCCCGTGCGCCTCGAGATCTCGCGTACGCTGAGCGATCCAGTCGTCTGATTCATCGAACCTCGATCTCTCCCGCCGTGCCCGGCCGCAGCTCGCCGACCACGGCCGCCGCGTGACCGTCGGCCCGCAGCGCGTCGGCCAGCGCGTCGGACTCGCCGGCGGCGATGGAAATCAGCAGGCCGCCCGAGGTCTGCGCATCGCAGAGCAGTAGCCGATCGGTTT
>JBDHKT010000036.1:0-10983 GCA_039586255.1 Gemmatimonadota bacterium
GTCCTCTCACTCGTCGCCGGCTTGCCGCTCCTCCCGGCGCGCCTCGAGGACCCGCTCCGCACGGCTCCCCTGCAGGACCTCCTTCACCCGCTCCGGCTCCTCATCGAGGATTCGAAAGGTGTCGGCCCCGAACGCGTCGACCAGGGTCTCGGCGGTTTTTTCACCGACTCCTGCATAGCCGGTCAGACGTGAGATGATGGACCGGGCATCGTCTTTCGCAGCCGGGGTCCGCCCAGCACCGGCCTCCTCGCTCCTCGGCCTTCTCTGGCCCTCGAATACGGGCGGTGGCGCCTCGGGCGGCCGGTAGCGGCCCCGCGTGCCCCAGCGGCCGCGAATCGTGGCCCGGGGCGCACCGGGCAGGGGAGCCGGCGCCACGCCTGACGCCTTGGAATCCTCAACGGCCTCCGGCTCGGAGGGCGACCCCGCACCGCCGCTGACCTCGGCGGTCGGCGTCAGCTCAGGCTTCGGCTCAGGCTTCAAACGGGGCTTTGGCTCGACCGCTGGGGCCCCAACGTCGGCCTCGGTCTCGACGGCCACAACCTCCGGTGGGACCGCAGAGGGTCCTTCCTGACGTCGTTTCTCCCGCGGCCCACGCGAGGCTCGATCTTCCCCGCGCCCACGGCGCTCGCCACCCCGCCGTCCGGCGGTTCGGCCTTCTTCGCGCCGTTTTCCTCCACGGGCCGAAGCCTCCTGCGCTCCTGACGACCGACCGCCTGTCCTAGCCTCCTTCCTATCGCGCGCCCCGCGGGCGGCGTCCGCCCCTCCGCCCCTCGGCTCGCGTGCGCCCTTCCTCGGCCTGCGGGACTCTTCCTTACGCCGCTCAGGTGGCCGCCCCCTGGACTCCGGTGCCCGCGTTCTCGCGCCCTTGGCCTCCTCCGGTTTCGCCTCCTGCCGTGCCTTCGTCTCCGGCGTCGTCTTCTCCTGCTCGCCCGACGGCTCTTCGGCGCCACCGAACAGGAAACGCGCCAGGCGCTTCACGGTCGATTCCTTCTCCGAGGCCGACCGCTCGGCTGCACCCGTCGGCTGAGCTGTCTTTCGGCGCCGCGCCGCGCCTGTCGGCCGCCCGGCGTGGTAGTTCCCGTTCGGACCCCTGGTGAGCACAATCGCCTTCTGCTCCTCGGCGGCCAGCAAGAACTTGCTGAACTTGCTGAAGCCCAGCTCGCCCTCATCGAACGCCGGATCGAACTCGAGGATGCGGCGCTTCACATCGCTGTCGCGGACCGACGCGGAATCATCGTCGAGCAGGCTATCGAGCGCCCGATCCAGCAGCTCGAGCGCCTTCTTCATCGTTAGCTTGGGCCGCGCCCGGCCCGTGCTCCGTTCACGCTCAGCCTTGGCACTCGGCTGCGCCTCCTTCTCGCGAGGCCGACGGCTCCGCCGGCTCTCCGCCTTCGCTTCCCGCTTCTGCGGAGCTTCCCGCTTCTGCGGAGCTTCCCGCTTCTGAGGCGCTTCCCGCTTCTGAAGCGCTTCCCGCTTCTGCGGAGCTTCCCGCTTCTGCGGAGCTTCCCGCTTCCGCGACGCAGCGGCGCTCTGCGCTGGTCCTTTGTCGCCCGGCGCGACCCCATACTGCCCATTCTCCATCTTCTGGATCGAGAGCAGGCCCTGAGAGGCGGCTTCGACGACGAAACGGTTAAACTTGTTGAAGCCTTGTTCTTTTTCGCTAAAGGAGGGGTCGATCTCCAGCATGACCTGCTTCAGGCGGTCGGACCGCATGGTGTCGCCGCGCTCGACCATCCGCCCGATAGCCTTACCCACGAGCACCCAGGGATCGTGGCTCTCGAACTGCAGATCGCTGGTCTTGCTCAAGCCGGAGAGCGCGGTATAGCTGTAGTATTCGTCGCAGTTCTGTACCAAGAGGTCGGAACTCGATTCCTGGATCCCCACACCGATCACGTACCTGCCGTACTCCTTGAGCTTGAGGACCAGGCTCGAGAAATCGCTGTCGCCCGACATCAGAATGAAAGTCTTGATCTCGGGGGGCGCCGAAACCTTCAAAAAAGCGTCGATCGCCAGCCTGATATCCGTCGCGTTCTTCTTGGATGAGCCATACGACGGCGCGAAAAGTAGCGCCGCCAGTCGGCATACGCCCGCTGCACCGCCACCTTCCCACGTATCACATCGGAGTTCAGAAGGTTGCGGAGTTCCTGGCCGAGATTCGACCGGATGCCCATCGTGACGTTGTCGAAGTCGATGAGCAGTGCAGCCTGATGTGATTCTTCGATGTCGGGGCGCACCTCACTCCGACGCTCAGGTGAGTCCTGTTGCATTTCCATACTTCTCGTAACTCCTTATTACACAACGCATTAGGCCACAGGAGAGGCAGCTCCACCGTCGTGGCGCGAGGGGCGTTTACGTCGAAGATGGATCGGAAGGAGCGTCTAGGTGGCTGGCAACGGCGCCGAGGTCCGGTGGAGGTTACTCCACGCGGGTACAGCAGCCGTACCGACCTTGCTCTTCCGCTTCGCACACCGCTCGGGCGACGCTAGCGGTTTCTGCACTCTCAGAAAACGAGACTATTCCCGACGCGTTGCGCGTTCGGCCCGGACCATGCGGGCGAGCTCTACACGTCGGATTTTGCCGCTCCCCGTCATGGGGAACGAGTCCACGAACCAAACGAGGTCCGGGACCTTGTACTGGGCGACCTGTCCCCGGCAGAAGTCCTTGATCTCGTCGCCGGTTACGATGGCGCCCTCCAGCGGCACGATGCAGGCGCAGATGAGCTCCCCGAGGACTTCATCCTCCAGACCCACCACTACAGCTTCCTGGACTGCCGGGTTCAACCGCAGCAGATCCTCCAGCTCGCGCGGGTAGATCGTGTACCCGCCGCGCGTGATGGTGTCTTTCTTACGGCCAACTACATGGAGGTAGCCGTCCTCGTCCACCATGCCGAGGTCGCCGGTGAGGAAGAAGCCGTCCTCGGTAAACGAGCGGCTCGTCTCATCCGGCTGCCTTAGATAACCTTTCATTACGTTGAAGCCGCGGATCGCCAGCTCACCCACCGATTCGACGGGGAGCGGCGAACCATCGTCTCCCAGCACTCTAGCTTCCACACCCTGGAGCAGACGGCCGGCCGTGAAGTTGCGTTTCCCCGGCGGGTCGTCACTCTGTGTCAGGGAGACCCAGGGTGAAGTCTCCGTCATACCGTAGGCCACTTCAAGATCCGGGACCAGCCGCTCGCGGATTTCGCGGGCCAACCTGTCGAGCACCGGCGCACCCGCGATGATACCCGTACGCAGACTGGAGAGGTCGAACTCGTCCATGGCCTCGCTGCGCAACTGCATGACGAACATCGTGGGCACACCGTGAAGCACGGTCGCCCTCATCTCCTTTGCCAGTCGAAGTGTCTGCGCCGCATCGAAGCGGGCCACCGGTACCACGGTCGAGCCGACACTCAGCGAAGCGATCAGCGCTCCCAATCCAAAGATATTGAACATCGGGACCGGCAGGAGCGTTACGTCCTCCGCCGTCATCCCCAGAGCTTGCGCCAGCGTACCGTTCGCCTGCACCAGATTCGCGTGCGTCAGCATCACGCCCTTCGGCTTCCCCGTCGTGCCGGCCGTGTAGAGGACAGCGAACACATCCTCGTCCGGGTTCACTTCAGCCGGCGGAAGGTCTCTGCCCTCCCCACTCGAGACCAGATCCTCGAACTGGAAGATCCGGTCGTCGTACCACAGATCCTCCTCCCCCACCGTGACCATGTATTGCAGGTCGGGTAGGCCAAACTGCATCCGCTCGAACAGCTCCAGGTTGTCCTGCCCCTCGAACTCCTCGACGACGATCACGACCGACGACTCCGAGTTTCTCAGCATGAACTGGAGCTCGTGCGGCGCGTAGGCGGGGTTCAGCGGGACGATCGTAGCACCCAGGTGCGCAGCGGCAAGCACCGACACAACGAACTCGGGACCGTTCGGCAAATCGATGGCCACGCGGTCCCCCGCCCCGACGCCCAGGTTGTGCAGTGCCGCGGCGAGGGCACGCGCCTGAAGTCGGGTCCGTTCGTAGGAAAGAGTCTCTTTCCCGAATCTCACCAGAGGTCTGTCTGGATCCTCGGCAGCGAATCGTTCGATCAGGTCCTGCACCGACAGACCTACGAAGCTGGCTTGCGCGGCGATAACTCCCCTCCGTAACGGAAATTACGAAACCTTGTAATTTGCTTAGAAAGGACCGGCCCGTCAAACCCGCCCACCACCTAGCCGAACAGGACCGAGCGGACCAACTCCTCCGGCACCGCATGGGTCCAATCCCCCTCGTCTGAGGCCGCCACGCGGCCGATCTCGCCGATCAGCGTATAGCGCACCCGGCCTCCCGCCCGCTTCTTGTCCTGCTCCAAGGCCTTGAAGAACCGGGTCGCGTCAACCTCGTCATCCAGTTCCACGGGCAGGCGGGCGGCCTCGAGAACCGCCTGGATGCGTCCCGAGACTCCCTCCCGGGTAACCCGCGCCGCCTCTCCGATCGCCGCCTCCAGCGCCATCCCGGCGGCGACGGCCTCGCCGTGCAGCCAGGCATAGCCGGAGACGGCCTCCTGGGCGTGGGCCACCGTGTGGCCAAAGTTCAGGACCTTACGGTAGCCGCTCTCGCGCTCGTCACGGCTCACCACATCGGCCTTGATCTCCACCGAGCGCGCGATGAGGTCGGTCAGCCGGTCGGGCTCCCGGCTGAAGAGGCCCTCCAGCCCGCTGGCGATGGACTCGAAGTATGCTGCGTCGAGAATAAGACCGTGCTTGAGCGCCTCCGCCAGACCCGAGGTGAACTGGGGATCGGGCAGCGTCTTCAATAACGCGGGATCGGCTAGAACGAGGCTCGGCTGGTGGAAGGCACCCACCAGGTTCTTGCCGGCTGGCGTGTCGACGCCCGCCTTGCCGCCGACCGAGCTGTCGAGCATCGCAAGCAGCGTGGTGGGTATCTGTACCAAGGGCACACCGCGCATAAAGGTGGCGGCAACGAAGCCGCCCAAATCGCCCGCGACGCCACCCCCCAGGGCGATGACAGCCGAATCGCGGCCCAGCCCCGCCTTCAGCATCCCGTCGATCAGGTCACTCCAGTTCTCCCGGTTCTTGTTCCACTCGCCCGCCGGAAACTTGAGGAGCGTCCCCTTCAGCCCTTCCTCGTCCAGCGCTCCGAGCAACCGCTCGCCGTAGAGCCCGGCGACCCGGGTGTCGCTGATGATCGCGTAGCGATACGCGGGGCAGGCGGCGGCGATCAGAGAGCCGGCATCATCGATCAGGCCCTCGCGAACCCATACATCGTACGAGATCGCCATGGCATCGTGCTTGATCTCGACCGTTATACGCCGACCGCCTTGCTCTTGCTGGTTCATCGCTCGCTACGGGTTGCATAAGCAGTGTTATACATCGTTTTCAGTCGAACTGGTAAAGGTAGTGAAGCCAGTTTAGAGTATCAAAGGGTAGGGTCCGAGAAGTTTCCGATTTGACTACATATGTTTCCATCCACGATGGTTGTCCGGCCTCTCCAAAAGGGATTTACAAAAACCTTTCTTTTTTTTTATTTTGTTCATATCTTGATGCGAGTTGTGATCTTGTGTGGTTCGGGCGGAGGTGCGGATGGAAAAGTCGATCGCCTTCACCACGGCTGCGCTCGATGAACTCCGACAGGAGGGGTTCCAATAGGAAGCACTGGAGCACGCACGGCTCCCGCGTTAACGCAAGAGCGTCGCGCAGACGGGCTCCGAATCGGATTCGCCTTCAACATCAAGCCGACGGACGCAGCATTGTCGTCGGAAGCGGCTGAGTCGCCCCCGCAACCTCCCTTCGGTTCGATTCCCGACAAAGCGAGACTGATCGAAGCCGGCAACGGCTACCCCGCTTTCGACGACACATACGCCGAGTGGGACGACGAGGAGACGATAGCGGCGATCGAGAGCGCGCTATTGACGATCGGCGAGGTGATCAGACTGGAGGCCGACGTCGACTTCCCGGTCAAGCTGCGGGAAGCCGCACCCGACATCGTGTTCAACTTCGCGGAAGGCATAGGTGGCCCGAGTCGTGAGTCACACGTGCCCGCCTTCTGCGAGTTCTGGGGTATCCCGTATACAGGAAGTGATCCCCTGACTCTGGGGGTATGCCTCGACAAGGCGCGGACGAAAGAGACCCTCACCCACCATGGGATACCCACGCCCGAGTTCCAAGTTGTGGACTGCCCTGAGCAGCTGAACGGCAAGATCGAGCTGCCGGTCATCGTGAAGCCGCTTCACGAGGGCTCGAGCAAGGGCATTTCCCAGCGATCCTTCTGTGCCACCGGGGCCGAGGTGCAGGCCGAGGTCACCCGGGTGGTAGAGCGGTACAACGAGCCCGCCATCATCGAGAGGTTCCTGAGTGGACGCGAGTTCACCGCTGCGGTCATCGGGAACGATGGCGACGGGCAGGTCCTGCCGATCGTGGAGCTGGACTTTGAGACGCTTCCCGCGGACGCCCACCCGATCTACGGATTCGAAGCGAAGTGGGTCTGGGACCGTCCGGAGAAGCCGCTGGACATCTTTCACTGTCCGGCGCGGTGCTCGCCGCAGCTGCGGCACCGGATCGAAGAGATCGCCATGGCAGCGTATAGGACTCTTCGCTGCCGCGACTGGGCCCGGATCGACATCCGCTGCGACGGGAATGCGGACCCCTATATCCTGGAGGTCAACCCGTTGCCCGGCGTGATTCCGGACCCGGCCGCGAACTCGTGCTACCCAAAGGCGGCCCGGGCCGCAGGTCTCTCATTCGATGAGGTGATCCTGACCGTCCTCCGGGCCGCCGCCGCGCGCTATGGTGTTAAAGTCCCGGGCTGAGGAAAACGTCGCAGCGAGCGCAAGCCAGGCGGCCGTGGAACCGACGCAGTCGGGTTTCGGACGGATTGCTGTGCTGGTCGACGAGATCGCCGAGCTGGAGGCGATCGGCGGCGAGCAGATGGCGCCGGCCCAGTCCACGCTCCGCATCATCGCCGCGCTCGAGACGCTCGGCTACCAGCCGGTCGAACTAATCCTGCAGGCCGGCAAGACCGACGAGTGGCTCAGCGGTCTGCTGAGCGGCGATTTCCGAGCCGCTTTCAACCTCTGCGAGACGCTGGCCGGTCGGGCTGACGGTGAGCACCTGACGGCCGCGGCGGTCGAGCTACTGGAGCTGCCGATGACGGGCGCCAGCGCTGCGACCCTGCTCTACTGCCTCAACAAGGACCGCTGCTCGGCCGTCCTGCGTTCGCACGGTATCAGTGTCCCCGAGTGGAGGTTGGTGCGCCGGGCGGATCCGACCCCCGAGGATTGGACGCGCTTCCCGGCGATAGTGAAACCGGCAGCCGATGACGCGTCGAACGGCATTCACGCGAAGTCGGTGGTGCACTCGCAGGCGGAGCTAGCGGCGGAAGTGAAGCACCTGCACGAGCGCTGGGATGCCCTGGTGCAGGAATTCATCGCGGGACGCGAGATCAACCTGGCTATCGTCGGTCGCTCCGTGCTGCCGCCGGCCGAGATCGATTTTAGCACCCTGCCCGAAGGCTCGCCGCCCATCGTCTCCTTCGAGGCGAAGTGGGCCGCGGGCAGTCCGGAGGACATCGGCACCCGACCGGTCTGCCCGGCACCGCTGTCGCCAGAGCAAACGAGGGACTTGCAGCGACTCGCCGTTCGGGCCTGGGGGGTAATGGACGGCCGCGGCTACGCGCGCGTAGATCTGCGCCTCAGCGATGACGGCGTTCCCTACGTCATAGACATTAATCCTAACCCCGACCTCTCCCACGACGCCGGGCTGGCCCGGCAGGCGCGGGTCGCCGGGTGGTCGTACGACGAGTTGATCGGAAGGGTTGTGGAGGAGGCGTTGTCCCGGACCGACCTGGATGGCGCGCCGGGTGAAGACTGGGCCTTTGTGGAGGCACAGACGACCGCAGGAGCTGTCGGATGACGTCCGTCACTCGGAAGCCCGGCTCGCAGGGGACGTCCTTGGCGACCCTCGACTGGCGGCCGCCCAGCGAGGCGGACAGACCGCAGGTGGCGGAGGCCGTGGCAGCGACCGGGATGTTCAGGCCGGACGAGGTCGACGTAGCCTTGGAAGTCTTCGACGACTACTGCCGGGCTCCCGGGCGCGACTACCACGCCCTGGCGGCTTATGGCGGCCCGGATGAGCTTGCGGGCTTTGCCTTTTTCGGCCCGACGCCGTGCACGGTGGGCACCTGGGATCTGTACTGGATAGTCGTGCACCCGCTGGCACAGGGTCGCGGTGCCGGGCGTGGCCTGCTCGAGCGGGCCGAAGCGCAGATGCGGGAAGCCGGGGCGCGGATGTGCGCGATAGAGACGTCGTCACGTGAGGACTACGAGGCGACGCGTCGCTTCTATCTAGCCTGTGGCTATCAAGAAGTCGCGCGGATCGCCGACTTCTACGACGCCGGTGATGACCGGGTCACATATGCGAAGCAGTTCGAGAAGTCGTTGTCTCTTCGCAAGGAGAATGAGTAGCGAGACTGAAGGGACAAGGTGCGGGGCGCGGAGGGGGGATGTTCCCAGCTCACGTCTCTGACTCATGACTCACCGAGGTGTGCGACTATGGCGAACTGGCAACAGATACTCCAGAAGAGTATAACGACCGTTGACCAGCTCATCGAACTGTTCGGCGAGGAGGACATCGACCGCGAGGCCGCCGAGGCCGCGATCGAGAAGTTCAACCTGCGGATTACGCCCGCCGTCCTCGCCCAGATCAGGAGAGACGGGAACACCTTCTGGCAGCAGTACGTGCCGAGCGCGGAAGAGAACGAGGTCCTCGACGGCATAGTCGACTCGCTGGCCGAGGACGATGACTCTCCCGTCCCCAACATCACGCACCGGTACCCGGATCGCGTGCTCTTCCTGATCAGTCCGGTATGCGCCAGCTACTGCCGGTTCTGCACGCGCCGACGGAAGGTCGGCGATCCGGAGAAGATCCCGCTGAACCAGTTCGAATCGGCCTTCCAGTATCTCGAGGAGCACACCGAGGTCCGGGACGTGATCCTCTCGGGCGGTGATCCCTTCATGCTGTCGGACCGGCGCCTCGAGTACTTTCTGAAAAGGCTGCGGACCATCGAGCACATCGAGATCATCCGTATCCACACCAGGATCCCGTTGCACCTGCCGGAGCGGGTCACCGGGGACCTGTGCAAGATGATCTCGAAGTACCACCCGGTCTACGTGAACATCCACTTCAACCACCCGGACGAGCTGACGCCTCCGACGGAGCGGGCCCTGGCCAAGCTGTCCAACGCCGGCTGCCCGCTGGGCTCCCAGACGGTCCTGCTCAAGGGGATCAACGACGATCCGGAGATCATGAAGGAGCTGATGCAGAAGCTCCTCAATAACCGCGTCCGCCCATACTACCTGTACATGGCCGATCCGGTGGCGGGCGCCGAGCATTTCCGCACCGGAGTCGAGAAGGGGCTCGAGATCATAAGAGCGCTGCGCGGCTGGACGTCCGGCCTCGCCGTACCACACTTCTGCATCGACGCCCCCGGCGGCGGCGGCAAGATCCCGCTACTTCCCAACTACATCGAGGAAGTCAGCGACGACGAGGTCGTGATGCGGAATTACGCGGGTGAGCTGTACCGCTACCCGCTGCCCAAGGAGCTTGTCCTCGCGTCTTTATTGTAGTGGGAGTTGGGAATCCGTGGAATCCGTGGAATCGGGGACATAGGGACTTAGGGAGTCGGGGAGTTAGGGACTTAGGGAGTCGGGGAGTTAGGGACTTAGGGAAGAGTATTGTAGGGGCGCCACCTGAGTGCGGTGGGCGCCCTTTAACATATTTCCCCGAATCCCCGAATCCCCGAATCCCATCACCTTCCGGCCAGCCGTAGGCTGACACCAGGCGGGTTCTCCAGGGTCACAGCCGGCGCCGTCTCAACAACCCGTACCACCGGTATCCCCGAGATCGTCAGCCCCTCGACCCGCGCGCGCCGCTGAGGGGCGGTCAGGCCGCCGTCGGCGGCTTCAGCGCCGAACCTGGCGGTGAAGGCCGTCTCGTAAGCGTCCACGAACTCGTCGGCATCCGCCGAGCTGTCCCAGGCGGTGTACCAGACCAACGCCTGCTCGCCGTCCCTTACGAGCAAAGCGTAGGCGTCGCCGTCCCAGCCGGCGGCGGCCCGATCCGCCAGCGCGGTGCTACCCAAGTGCTCGCGGAAGTAGACCTGGATCTCCAGCTGGCCGAGATCGTCGGCGTACTCGACCCGCCAACCATCGCCAGGCTCAGCCAGCTGAAGCAGGGTGGGGCTATCGCGTCTTTCCAGTAGCCGCTCGGTGTGCAGTAGCTGCTCTGTGGACTCGGGCAGCCAGTCGCCAAAGGGTAGCGGTCGGCCTTCTTGCGCGCGCCAGAGTCTCTGGACGAACCTCGCGCCTCCCAGGTAGACGAACAGCATCGGCTCGCGGATGATGGCGGGCGCGGCGGCAAGTTGTGGGAACTGGGATGGGTCGGATAGAGCGGCCGCCATCTCCGGGCCGATCTCCGGCAGCTGCTCGGCGGAGATCGACGAGCCCGTCATCTGGGAGAACTGCCAGGCCATCATCGCCACGGTGGCGTGGCCTTCCACCGCTGCCTGGATCGCAGTGCCAGCATCGTTTCTCGAGACGGCGTTCAGCAGCGAGTCGAGGTCGACGTGCTGGTCTTGGACGGCGTGGACGAGCTCGTGCACGAGCACAGCCTCGAGCATCTCATCCGGCGCCTCGTCGCGCACGAAGAGGATGTCGCGGACCGGGTCGTAGTAGCCGATCGCCTGCTCGAGCAGCAGGTCGACCAGGAGTCCACGCAGGTCCACGGTATCTGGTAAGAGGCCGAAGGCCTGGTAGGCCGCCGTCACTCTGTCCAGGCTGTCCCCCGGGAACTCGGCGTCGAGCCGTTCCAGGAGGTAGGCCTCCAGGTTCGGGCCCGTCGAGCGCCGCACCGCCGGCGTCTCCAGGGCCTTCAGGTGCGCGCACTCCTCTATCTCGGGCAGGAGCTCGTCGATTTTGCGCTCCAGCTCGGCATCTGTTCGAACTGCCTC
>JBDHKT010000524.1:0-2225 GCA_039586255.1 Gemmatimonadota bacterium
CGATCAGCGCGCCGGTATTTCCAGCGGTTCTTTCGCGGCGACGAACTCGAGCTCGGCCTCCTCGACCTGCCGCCTGAACGCGGCGACATCCTCGGCGAACACACGGTTGAAGTCGGCGATGATCTCCTGGAGCTGCGCTTCCACCGCCACCAGGTAGGTCTCCTGGGACTGCGTCGGCGCATCCCACGAAGAGCTCAGGGAGCCCCGGACATTGCCGAGCCGCCCATACACATCGGTCGTATAGACGATGCCCTTGGTCGTGCCCGGCGGCGTCCATAGCCTCTCCTCCAGCTCCTTCAGCGCCTTCGTGAGATCCTCTCCGGCCTGCGTCAGCTCCTCGAGGGCGTCGTCATCATCATCGCCCTCGTCCTCGTCTTCGGCCTCGCCCTCGTCCTCGTCCTCGTCCCCTTCCTCATCTTCGTCATCGGCGGCCTTCGCCCGCCCGAGCACGTCATCGATCTCGGAGCGCGTGTCGCCGATCCGCTCGACCGCTGCGGCGATCGTCTCCTGCAGGGCACCGACGTACATGACCATGTCGAACTTGGCCTGGCGATCGGCCCACGGAATGTCGTAACGCGGGTCGGGCAGCACCGTGACCGAGCCGTTCGCCTCGTGGTCATCGTACTTGACCGTGACGCCGTAGGTGCCGGGCAGCACATCCGGGCCGCCGCCCCCGAAGAAGAACGACTCCTCACCGGCGCCGGGTCGCTCGAAACCGTCACGCTCCAGGCTCCAGGCAACGCGGTTCACGCCCAGCATCGCCGGCCGCTCGAAGCTGCGGATCACCTCGCCGTCGCTATCGCTGATCTCGATGGTCACCTGCTTCCCGCGGTCCGGGCTTCCTTCCGCGCCCTCTTCTTCGGCTTCCGCCTGCCGCTCCGCCGCCCTGCGCTCCCGCTCGATCTCGTCGTTCGGGTGCGGCAGGTCCTCGGCGCTCAGCGAGAAGGTGATCAGCGCTCCGTACGGCCGGTTCTCACCGCGGAACTCGCCGTCGCCCGGGAAGCGTGAGGCGCCGGTCTGCTTGACCATGTACTGCTGGGCGTCGGGAATCTGGAACAGATGGACCGGCTCGGCCATCGTCGCCGCCGAAACCGTCCGCAGCGGACTGATGTCGTCCAGGATGTACACCGAACGCCCGTGCGTACCGATCACCAGATCGTGCTCGCGCGGGTGCACGATCAGCGCCATCGCCGACGCCGTCGGGAACCCGTGCTCCCACTTCATCCAGTTCGACCCACCGTCCAGCGTCACGTACACCCCGAACTCGGTACCCAGGAATAACAGGTCTTCCTTCACCGGGTCCTGCTCGATCGCCAGGGCGTAGCCCCAGATGTCGTCGGTCACCAGGCTCCGCCAACGACGGCCGTACTCGGTAACCGCGAAGGCGTACGGCGTGAAGTCGCCGCGCCGATGGTTGTCGAACACTACATACGCACTACCCGCGTCGTACTTCGACGGCTCGATGTGCGGCACCCAGGTGTTCGCCGGCACGCCACGGGCCCGCTCCTCCAGGCTTGCCCAGGTCGCGCCGCCGTCCTGCGTCACGTGCACGCGCCCGTCGTCGGTGCCCACCCAGATCACGCCCTGCTGCAGCGGGCTGGGCGCGATCGTCATGATCGTCGTGAAGTTCTCGGCGCCGGTCACGTCGTAGGTCAGGCCGCCACTCTCCGCCTGCTCCTGCCACTCGGGGTTGTTCGTCGTCAGGTCGGGGCTGATGATCTCCCACGAGTCGCCGCGGTCAGCCGACACGTGCACGAACTGGCTGCCGTAGTAGATCGTGTTCGCGTCGAAGGGATCCTGGGCGATGCCGGCGTTCCAGTTGAAGCGCAGATCGAAGGGCTCCGGGCTGTCCGGCCGGATGTCCTTACGCTCACCGGTCCCCAGGTCCCAGCGTATGATGAAGCCCTCCTGGCTCATGGCGTAGCCGACCAGCGGGTCCTCGGGGTGCGCCAGCGTGGCGAAGCCGTCGCCGAATGCCACCTCGTCCCAATGGTGGTTGCGGATGCCGCCGTTCTCCCAGACGTAGGCGGGCCCGCGCCACGATCCGTTGTCCTGCAGTCCGCCGTACACGTTGTACGGCGTCGCCATGTCAACGTTGATGTGGTAGAACTGGGCCAGCGGTAGTTGCGTGGCGAAGCGCCAGGTCCGCCCGTGGTCGTTGCTTACGTAGACACCGCCGTCGTTGCCCTCGTAGATGTGGGTCGGATCGCTCGGGTCGATCCACA
>JBDHKT010000525.1:0-2225 GCA_039586255.1 Gemmatimonadota bacterium
GTCTGGCGACCGGCCACGGGGGCGCGCCTCGCGGCCACGGGCTTCAACGACGTCCGGGCGCCGCGCTGGTCCTACGACGGCGACTGGCTCGCCTTCGTCAGTCGCGGCCCCGCTGCGGAGGGGGCACCGCAGATCTGGCTGCTACCGTTCTTCACCGGCGAGCCGGCCTTGCAGCTTAGCAACCTCCCGGGCGGCGTGCTCGACTACGGTTGGGCACCGGATGGCTCGATCTACGCCCTCACCGTTAGCACGGAGACCAGCGCGCGAGAGATCTGGCAGGTCCTGGTGCCCGGCGGCACGGCCGAGCTGATCTGGGGCGGCGACCCCGGCATCCGGGAGCTCGCTGTGAGCCCCGACGGTCAGGCGATCGTCTACAGCACGAACGGCAGCGGCAGCGCCGAGGACTACCTGAACTACGATCTCAGCATCCTCGAGATCGAAGCGCGAGACACGCGCCGACTCACGAGTCGCCCCGGCCCCGAGGTCGCGCCGAGTTGGTCGCCCGACGGCCGCACCATCGTATTCCAGGCGCCGGGTAACCCCAGGTTCATCCACTCGCAGACGGAACTGCTCAGCGTGCCGGCAACCGGTGGAACACCTCGGGTGCTCAGCGATTCATTCGATCGCTCGGTCATCGAGCACTGCTGGCCACGCGACGGCGACCTGCTGTTCACAGCGGCGCTGGGAACGAACACTCATCTGTTCGCCGTGCGCGAGAATGGCGCAATTGACCCCCTCACGCGCGGCGACTTCAGCGTACGCGCCCTGGACGCCACTACCGCCGGCCAAGCGATTTACGCCGTGCGCGAGTCGGCCACCGAGGCGGGCGAGCTGTGGCGCGTAGACGAAGGTGGCCTCGAGCAGCTCACCGACCTGAACGCCGGCACGAGAGACTGGACCCTCGGCCGCCAGCAGGTCATCCAGTGGCAGGCGCCCGATGGCTTGAACATCGAGGGATTGCTCGTCTATCCCGCCGACTTCGAGGATGGTCGACGCTACCCGCTGCTGGTCAACGTGGACGGCGGTCCGGGTACCCGAGTCCGCGACGTGCTCGCCGGTCCCGGCCACCAGCAGCTCTTCGCCGCCCAGGGCTACGCCGTTCTCTTGCCCAACCCACGCGGCAGCAGCGGCTACGGCGAAGACTTCGCCACGGCCAGGCGAATTGACCTCGCCGGCGGCGATGTCGTCGACCTGATCGCCGGTGTCGACGCCGTCATCGAGATGGGGATCGCCGACGCCCGGAGGCTCGCCATCTACGGCAGCGGCCACGGCGCCGAGATGGCGACCTGGACGCTCACACAGACACCCAGGTTCGGCGCTGCCGTCGCCATCTTCGATGCCTCGCAGTCGGCGGCTCGACCCGCAGACCGCTCGGCTACGGCGAACGCCGCTAACATCCACACGCCGCTCCTCATCATCCAGGGCCCCGACCATTTCGACACGCTCGTCCCACGCACCCAGCCACGAGAGATGTATCGAACGCTGAGCGATATCGAACGCCAGGTCGAGTACGTCGAGCTGTCGGCCACCGACGAGTTTGCAGGCACACCGCGCCAGCAGAGCGACCTCTTCTTCCGTCAGCTCCGCTGGTTCGACAGGCACCTCAAGCTCGGCGGCACCGACCTGTTCGAGTTCTACCTCGTCGGCGAGTGGGCGCCCGGCCCCAGCGGCTGGGAGCTGCAGGTCGAGAGCGCCGCCCCGCGGACCGATTACACCGGCATGACGCCCGAGAGCGGCCGCTACCTCGAGGTTTCCCTCACGCTGCGGCCGGCCGATTCCGCCGTGAGGAACCGGACGGCGCGTGGCCTGTCCCTCGACCCGGCGACGGGCTTGAGCCTGCTCCTGCCCGACGGTACGTTGCGGCGGCTCACAGGCACCGCTACCGAAGTGCTCGGCATGGAGACGCTGATCCTGGGGATGCCCGAACCGGTCAGCGTCCCGACCTCGCAGGTAGACGGGGCCACCTCACTGGCCTACAGGCTGGCGTTCGAGATCCTCGACGGCGCCGGCGAGTACCGGCTGCTGGTTGAAGGATTCGCGCCCGTTCGCATCTGGGTACCCGCAGCCGACTAGAGACGAGAAGAGAGCGACCATGAACCGACGCCGAATCGCCGTGCTGATCATCGGGCTGATAATCATCGGGGCGCTTTCCCTCACCGGGAGCTTCCCACAATACGGCGAGCACTTCGGATTCTGGTCGGTCCTGCCGCCGGCGGTCGCCATCA
>JBDHKT010000526.1:0-2220 GCA_039586255.1 Gemmatimonadota bacterium
GATCGGCAGACGGATGTCATGGGGATCGGCTCCTTAGATAGGCATCGGTGGCAGTGTTGTTTTCCCGGCACGGCTAAGATAGCGCCGCGGGAGGGCGCGAGACAGCACGGCGAAAACGGTCACGGCTCCTAAGGACGGGGTTCCCCTCATCATGGACGTGGACGGGACCCTTATCAGGTCCGACCTGCTCTGGGAGGGCTTCGCCTGGATACGGTTCGTCCAAGGGCGGATTCTCGCTCTACCTCCAGGGTCTGCGCAACAGGCTCCACAAGTCGGGTGTCCACGTGCTGACGGTGAAGCCGGAGTTCATCGACACCCGCATGACGTTCGGCGCGGTGAAGCCGGGCATGGCCGCGGGCCCTGCGGCCGTCGCACACGCAATCATCAGGGGTGTCAGGAAGAAGAAGTCGGTGGTCTACGTGCCCCGAATCTGGCGACTCATCATGTTCGTGATCCGGAACATCCCCGAGTCGATATTCAAGCGCCTCGAGCTCTGACGCCGGCAGTCCGCTCAGCCGTTTCTCCGCGCGGGTCAGTTGGTGAACAGGTCAAAGATGTTCCCAAGCGCGCTGGCTTCTGCCCTATAGAACTCGGTGTATTTGCAGCGATCACACGTAACGGTCGCGAACTTGCGGCCCTGCACATCGAACACTTTACTCCAGAAGCCGCCGGCAGCGCGCATCTCACCCGTCTCGCATGATGTGTTGCTGCACTTAGGGCAGCGGAAGTTGAACCGGGTCGGCCGATAGGCGGTCATGCTCAGTCTCCTCCGTCGTCTGTACCTTGGTCACAGCCCTTTCCCGGAAAGCCCACGCGCGGTGTACAGGCCGACGAGCCGCGCGACCAGGATCACCAGGAAGAGTTGCCCCAGCACGGCCTCCAGCAGAGCCAGCAGGCGCGCAAGTTCGGTGGCGGGCGTGATGTCGCCGTAACCGAGAGTCGTGATGGTGACGAAGCTGTAGTACATCATCGGGCCGGCATCGAACCGGCTACCAGCCGTGAGGCTCACAGAATCAGGCAGATTGAAAGACCCCGGCGCCAGGATCTCCACGAGGACATAAAGCACCCCCCAAAGCGCGGCGAGCAGGAAATAGACGCAGACGGCGCCGTAGATGGTCTCGGCGTCGACTTGATCCGCATGCAGGACACGGTTGAGGATCGCCGCCGCGGCGTAGGCCAGGAACACCGCCAGTAGGATATCCCCTATAACCCCCGGCACCGGCGTCCCCAAGCTCGGGCCGGCCCAGAACAAGAGCAACGCCGGCGCGGCGATCAGCACCGCCGCGCGAAACGTGCGTCGCGTCTCTGCGACTGCGCCAACACCCGCAGACACCACCAAAGTGAAAACGATCGACGTCCCGAGCATCTGCAAGCGCTCTGGAACAATCACCGGGGTCACCAGCAGCAGGAGCAGCGACATGAAGAGGGTACCGTACCGGTACTCCAGGGGGGCACGGAGCAGCGAGCGTATCTCTCTCATGGCTCTTTCGATCGTCGGGAGTCCAGGCCGTTGTCTGGCGCCAAGTTAGGAAGCGCTGGTGGGGCGTGCCAGGGTACGGCGCGACGGCCGGACCGGCGCTACAGCGGTCGGGTTTCCCGGGCCCCACGGATAGCTTAGTTTACCCGCGGTCCCGGCCCCAAATTCATACTTCAGAACGAAAGCCACGCTCCGGCAATGCTCAGAGGCACACCATTCCACGAGCGAACGGCGCCCCTCTGCGAAGGGCAGAACTGGCGGCGCTGGGCAGGTTACCTATCGGCGAGCTCCTACGAGCTGGTCCACGATCGTGAGTACTTCGCCATCCGCGGCGCCGCCGCGCTGATTGACGTCTCTCCGCTCTACAAGTACCTGATCCGCGGATCGGACGCGGAGCGGTTTCTGAACCGTGTCCTGACACGCGACGTCGCGAAGTGTGACGTGGGCCAGGTCATGTACGGGCCGTGGTGCGACGAAGACGGCAAGGTCATCGACGACGGCACATTGCAGCGTCTCGGCGAGGACAGCTTCCGACTTACGGCGGCGGAACCCAACCTGCGCTGGCTTTGCGACAACGCGGTCGGCCTGCGGGTCACGATCGAGGACGATACCGATACGACAGCGGCGCTCGCTCTCCAGGGCCCGACATCACGACAGATACTGAAGAACCTATCGGATGCCGACCTGGATGGCCTGAAGTACTTCCAGCTCGCGTTCGCCCGGATCAGAGATATCCCGGTGAC
>JBDHKT010000527.1:0-2656 GCA_039586255.1 Gemmatimonadota bacterium
CCCTCACAGCTCGCCCAGAATCGCGGTGACTGACGCTCGGAAATCTGGAAGCTCCGTATCGACGACGGCCCAAACCTCGTCCGGGTCGATGTCGAAATACTCGTGCGCAAGAACGTTGCGGAGGGCGGCGACCTCTCTCCACGGAACCTCGGGATGCCGGCTCTGGACCGCAGGTGGAATTCCACGCACCGCTTCGCCGATGATCTCGAGGTGCCCGACGACCCACACCTGGACAAGCTCGTTCGCCTCGAACTCTGCACGCCCGCGGTCGGCGTACTTCTCGACGCGCTCGATCGCCTCCAAAACGTCCAGCAGCCGCTCCCGGTCATCCCTCACAGCGGCACTGTTTCCTTGAGCACACGGTCGCGCACCCGACCCCGCAAGCTCGACTCCGTGGCGACGTCGACCTCACATCCGAGTGCGTCCCGCAGATCGACCAGCAGCCCGGCCCGGTCCAGCAGGCTGTGACCCACCTCCATGTCCACCAGAAAGTCCACATCGCTCCCCGCCCCGGCCTCGTCCCGCACCACGGAACCGAACACCCTGACGTTCACCGCACCATGTCGGCGGGCAATCATCAGAATCTCATCACGCCGGCGGCGGAGCTCATCGAGCGTGACGATCCGGCCTTCGTGTTCCCCGCCTTGGCGCCGCCGCCGCTCGAGGCGCCTGATACGAACAGCACCCTCCCCCGGAAAGACTGCCACCAGATGCAGTTCGCCCCCAAGCGCCTCCACAACCTGTCGGAGCGTGCCGACCAGCATGTCGTTTCGGCGCTCGAGTCTCGAAACGCTAGACTGTGCAACCTCCAGGCGAGCAGCGAGGTCTTCCTGAGTCACCTGCAGAGCATTGCGCAGCTCATTCAAGTCCATCGCGACCAGCAGAGCCAGCGCCTTCGCCTCGTTGCGCGCCTGGCGCTCAGTCGACATCCGCCCACGGAGCTCACTGAACTCACGCGCCATCTATCAGGCCCTCCTTTGGCAAGCATTATAACCTCGATAGCATATGCAGTCAAATGCATATGAACAGCATCGGATGCATGGGTCCGACGTAGCCGTTACGACGAGCGAGGGGCTGTTACGTGAGGCGGCGATCACTCGGCGCGGAGCGCCTCCAGCGGGTCGATCCGCGTGGCGCGCCAGGCCGGCACGTAGCTGGCCAGAAGCGCGACGCCGACGAGCAGCAGCGCGATCGCGGCGAAGGTGACCGGATCCGTGGGACTCAGGCCGTAGAGCAGGCTACTCAAGAAGCGCGTGCCGGCGAGCGCTAGCCCCAAGCCGATGGCGAGCCCGATGCCGACCAGCTTCACACCGCTGCCGATGACCAGCGCGCGAACCGAGCCGGTCCCCGCACCCAGCGCCATGCGGATGCCGATCTCGCGGGTGCGTTGCGTTACGGCGAACGCCAGGACGCCGTAGAGCCCCAGCGCCGCGAGCAAGAGCCCGACGGCGCCGAAGACGGTGGTGAAGAGGGCGGCGGCGCGGCTGGGCAGCATGGCGATCCCCATGAACTCGCGGTAGGGCGCGTTGGCGTCGATTGGAAGCGCCGCGTCGATCTCGCGTACGACCCCGCGAAGCGCGGCGGCGATGTTCGGGCCGGGCCGCTCGACGCGTGCCAGGATGACCAGCGACGCGATGGGCCACTGCTCGTACGGCACGTAGACCATGGCGCGTGGCTCCTCGGTGAGCGTGCGGTATTTGGCGTTCCGCGCCACGCCGACGATCTCGAGCTCCGTATCATCCAGCGCGCTCAACCGTATGCGCTTGCCGAGCGCGCCTTCGTCCGGCCAGTTGCGACGTGCGAACGTCTCGTTGACGATGGCGACGCGGACCGCGTCCTGGCGGTCCGCCTCGGCGAAGCGGCGCCCGCGGACGATGGGGATGCGGAAGGTCTCGAAGTAAGCGCCTGTGACGCGTGCGTAGTCGGTCTCGGGGCGCGCTTCCTCGTCGGCGGGCGTCGCGCGGCCTACCACGTCGAAGCTCGTGGACCGTCCGCCCAGCGTCACCGGCGGCGCATCGATCGCCGCCACCGACTGCACGTCCGGCAGCTGCTCGGCGCGCTCCATGAGCTCGCGGAAGAACCCGGCCGCGCGCTCCTCGGTGTAACCGTAAAGGTCCAGCTCCCAATCCAACGCGTGCACGCCATCCGGCTCGAAGCCCAGGTTCACGGAATCGGCCCGGGCGAGGCCGCGGGCGAACAGCCCGGCGCCGATGAGCAGAGCAGCAGCGCCGAGGCCGCCACCTGCGTCACTACGAAGGCGCTGCGCAGTCGCGACCGGGACGCGCCACCGGCGGCGGAGCCCGCTCTCAGCGTCGCCTGTAGGTCGGGCCGCGTCACGTGGAGAGCGGGCGCCAACCCGAAGACCAGGCCGGTGAGCAATGCGACGGCGAGCGAGAAGGCCAGCGCTCGCAGGTCGGGGGTGAAATCGATGGCCAGCGGGAAGTCGAAAGGCAACTGGAAGGCGTTCATCAGCCGCGTCACGTACAGAGCGATGAGCACGCCGCCGGCGCCGCCGAGGGCGAACAACATGGCGCTCTCGGTCAGCAACTGGCGGATCACGCGCCGCCGTCCAGCGCCCAGCGCCAGACGCATGGCCATCTCCCGGCCGCGCCCCGCGGCACGAGCGAGCAGCATACCGCCGACGTTCAGGCAGGCG
>JBDHKT010000528.1:0-2215 GCA_039586255.1 Gemmatimonadota bacterium
ACTGGGTGCTGCTCGAGTTCAGCCGTCCGGTGGAAGAATCCGACTTGGAGTGGCTGGAGGCGAACGGCTTTCGGGTGGATTCGGTGATGAGTGAGCTGCGGGTGCGGGGTTGGCTCGAGCGCTCTGAGGGTGGCAGGGTGATCGCGAGCGATCCCCGAATCGCCCGAGTTCACACGCAGATGCGCTGAGTCGGGCGATCCGGGTTCGCCGTGGCTAGTTGCTCGCGGAAAGGGTGAAGTCGGCTCCGGAAAGTAGGGCGTTGTCGCTCCCGGCGACTTCGAGCAAGACGACGGCGTAGCTACTCGCCCGGCTGCCGTCGGGCACCGAGAACCGGAAGAGCGGTCCCGACGAGTGCTCACCGATCACTGCCACCTTCAGCGTGTCGCCTGCGGCAAAGGAGTAGATGAGATCGCCCGGGCTGGCGACGACGGGCTGCGTGATGCCCTCGCCGATGACCGTGACCTGGAATGCCACTCCAGGGCCTGCCGCCGCGCTGACGTCCACGGTTAATTGACCGGAGGACGGCCCGGTGGCCTCTTTTCTGCAGGCGGTGACCAGCAGTGCGGCGCAAATAATCGCTGTCGCGCCGGTCCAAAGAGCTCGCTGGAGCTTCATCGTCCTTCCTCCTTACTGGTCGCGCGGCCGAGAAGGACCGCGTCGCCGGCGATCATGCCGATACTTTGCAGGTAGGCCCGGAAGTCTCCAATGTCGACCTGGCCGTTCTGATTTCCGATTATGTCTAGGTAGCGCTCCTCATCGGCTGATAGCACTTGGACCGGGCTCAGCAGGTGATGGACCACGTTGTTCAGCAGCAGGCTTGGCCGGGTCACCATTATCGTCACCGTGTCGGTGGTAGACAGTGCCCCCGAGACTGCCTCGTACTCGATCTCGAACCCGCCCTCCTCCTCCGGGGCACCGGAGATCGCGCCCGTGGCGGGATCGAGGACCAGCCCCGCGGGTAGACTGTCCCCGCCCGTCCGGGTCCAGGTGTAGCCTCCCGTCCCTCCCGTTGCCTCGAGGGTGTCGGCGTAGCCGGCCCCCATCACACCGGCGTTCAGCGTGTCGCTCTGGATCGCGACGGGCGCCAGCCCGACGCTGATCCGCAAAGCGACATCGTCACCAACCACCGTGATGCTGTCGACCCGAAGCGCCGTGATGCTGTTGTCGTTCAGCCTCGAGTTCGGGAAGGTCGCCGGGCCGAACTCGGTGCTCAAGCTCGAGCCGGGATAGGGATCTCCGCCATCTCCCCGGTTCCCGGGGTAGAGGCCGAGCTGGTCCAGGCCGTCCGCCTGCTCGAGCTTGACTCCGTGGGGTGTGTGGGCGTTGACCGAATTATCGAAGCGATACAGATCGATGACGTCGGGGGCGATGTGCCAGACCAGAAGACCCTCGCCGTGCAGGTCGGCGTCGGAGCCGAGCCGCCGGCGATTCTCGAGCAGGAAGTACTCCGTCGTCCCGGCCAGGTCGATCCGCAGCGCCGCATCGCTCGCAAAGATCGGGTTGAGGACGTGCCGGGTCGTGTCGGACCCGGGCGTCACCGCCTGGACCGTGACCCAGCCGACCTGGTCCTTCGACCAGGCGCTCAGGTGGGCCGGCCTGGCGGGCGTGTTGTAGTTGCCCGAGCCCATCAGCCCCCAGTGACCGATCCCTTGCGAGGTAGGTTCCGCTTTTGTGTCGTAGAGGTCGGGCAGGTCGAGTATGCCGTGGCCCAGCTCGTGGACCATGGTGCCGATCGCCATGTCCTGAGAAGGATCACAGCCGTTCACCGGGCCACCGACGGCGGATTGGATAACGTAATCGTCAACGTACACACCTTCGTCGGTGAGGTAACCAAGACCCGGCTTCCACGCGCTGTATACCCAACGATGGGCCCAGATATGCGTTGAGCCGCACCTTCCATCTTGAAGGGGGTGGAGGATCGCAACGAGGTCGACGTAGCCGTCGTCGTCCCCGCTGTTCGGCACGTTGTCAGGTCCGTCGTTGTCGTAGAGGCTGAAGTCGATAAGCGGGTCGGCAGCGGCGACTAGCTCTTCAATGAAGTCACCTGTCCGCGCCGAGTCAGGGACCAGGCCCCGCGATGTCCCCTCGTACCAGCTGGCGGCGTTGTTCACGGTCACCCAGTTAACGATGTCGCCGTCCACCGGCAGAAGACCATTCGACAACTCGTCGTAATACGTCGGGATCGAGTACGGCGGCGCCGCCGCCGCGGTGCTGA
>JBDHKT010000529.1:0-2213 GCA_039586255.1 Gemmatimonadota bacterium
CGGCAAGTGGCGCCGCCGGGGCGTGCATGTCGGCAAGCGACCGAATTGGAAGAAGGCCCTCGTGACGCTCGCCGAGGGTGAAACGATAGAGGTCTTTGAAGGGCTCTAGGCATGGCGATTAAGAAGCTCAAACCGACGACACCGGGCTCGCGTTTCCGGTCGCTCGTCGACAGCGACGAGATCACGCGGAGCAAGCCTGAGAAGTCGCTGCTCGAGCCCATGAAGAAATCGGGTGGTCGGAACCACCATGGGCACATAACGTCGCGTCGGCGCGGCGGCGGTCACAAGCGTCGTTACCGCCGAATCGATTTCAAGCGCAACAAGACCGGCGTGCCCGGCAAGGTCGCGGCGGTCGAGTACGACCCGAATCGGTCGGCCAACATCGCCCTGATCCACTATGTGGATGGGGAGAAGCGCTACATCCTCCATGCCCGCGGGATGAAGGTCGGCGACACCGTTGTGGCCGGATCGGGGAGTGAGATCCGTCTGGGCAACGCGGTGCCCCTGAAGGAGGTACCGCTGGGCACCACGGTCCACAACGTGGAACTGGTGCCGGGTCGGGGCGGCAAGATGATCCGTTCGGCCGGCGGCGGAGCGCAGGTTGTGGCCAAGGAGGGCAAGAAAGTGACTCTGAGGCTCCCGTCGACCGAAGTACGAATGGTGCCCGCGGACTGCATGGCCACGATAGGCCAGGTCGGCAACGTGGACCACGAGAACGTCTCGTGGGGCAAGGCCGGGCGCACGCGCTGGGCCGGTCGCCGGCCGAAGGTACGCGGTGTGGCAATGAACCCGGTAGACCACCCGCTCGGTGGTGGTGAGGGTAAAGCGTCGGGCGGTCGGCCGCCGGTAAGCCCCTGGGGCAAGCCGGAGGGCCGCAAGACCCGCGACCCGCACAAGAAATCGGATAAGCTCATCGTACGCCGTCGCCGGCGAGGAAAGGCGACGCAGTAGCGTACGGTTTTGATCGGACTCGGCAGCTAGCCGGAGCGTTTATGGCAAGAAGCGTAAGAAAAGGCCCGTTCGTCGACGAGCACCTGATGCGAAAGATCCTTCAGATGAACGAGGGCGGCGAAAAGCGCGTCGTCAAGACGTGGTCACGCCGTTCTACCATCACGCCGGAGTTCGTCGGACACACGCTCGCAGTGCACAACGGGAACAAGTTCATCCCGGTGTACATCACCGAGAACATGGTGGGCCATAAGCTGGGCGAGTTCGCTCCGACGCGGCTGTTCCGCGGACACGGCGGCAAGATGGCGGATAGGCGGGCCAAGGTCAGTTGATGATGGAAGCGAAAGCTATTGCGCGGTTCGTTCGTCAGTCCCCGCGGAAGATGCGGCTCATAACCGATCTGATCCGCGGCCAGGACGTGAACGAAGCTTACGCGACCCTGCAGTTCAGCGGCAAGAAGGCCGCCACGACGATCGACAAGCTTCTCAGGTCGGCGGTGGCCAACGCGATGTACAAGGCGGACGAGCAGGGTGAGCGCCTGGACGTGGATGAGCTGTACGTCAAGCGGGCTCACGTCGACGAAGGACCCACGTACAAACGATGGCGGGCGCGTGCCATGGGACGTGCCAGCCCGATCCGCAAGCGCACGAGTCACGTCACCGTGATCGTCGATCGGAAGGAGTAGCATGGGCCAGAAGACACACCCGCTCGGCTTCCGTCTTGGAGTCGTCAAGCAGTGGAAGTCCCGCTGGTATGCGGAGGGCAACCTGGCGGACCTTATCGAGCAGGATGAGAAGATCCGCAACTACCTCAAGGCGCGGCTCGGTCACGCGGCGATCTCATCGGTCGAGATCGAGCGCAAGCCCGGCAAGATCGTGGTTACGATCAACACGGGCCGGCCGGGCGTCGTGATCGGCAAGCGTGGCGCCGAAGTCGACAAGTTGCGGGACGAGTTGGCCGTGCTGACGAAAGCCGAGGTGGCTATCAACGTCGAGGAGATCAAGCGCCCCGAGATCGAGGCGCAACTCGTCGCCGACAACGTGGCGTTCCAACTCGTGCAGCGGATCGCCTTCCGCAGAGCGATGAAGCGAGCGGTGCAGCAGGCGATGCGAATGGGTGCCGGCGGTATCAAGATCCAGTGCGCCGGCCGCCTGGGCGGTGCAGAAATCGCGAGGACCGAAGGGTACCACGAGGGTCGCGTACCTCTGCACACGCTGCGCGCCGATGTCGACTACGCTCGCTCGACGGCCAAGACGACCTTCGGT
>JBDHKT010000530.1:0-2204 GCA_039586255.1 Gemmatimonadota bacterium
CTGATGTCGGCCCAGATGAGGTGCACGTAGGCCAGGGCCCAGATCGGGTTGAGGCGGATCGCTTCCTCCAACTCTACGACGGCGTTCTCCAGCGGCTCGCCCCACAGCGGGCCGCGATTGAAGAGTTCCTCGCCGTGCAGAAAGGCGGCGAAGTAATCGAGTGGGAAGCTAGCGTGCGTCGCCTGGTACCTGCGCAGGCGCTCCGGCCCGGCCGGTGTGAGCTGTGCCGCCATCAGCATGCTGTCGAGCACGCCTAGGTCGGTCGCGTAGTTGTCGAACAGTTGCTGGAAGTCCTTCGGGTAGGGTCCCGGCTGTCCCAGCCAGCGCCAGGCGTTGGCCAGCCGCCACCAGGCGGGTGCGAAGGTCGAATCGCGGGCGACGGACGCCAGGTAGTGCTGGACTGCCAGCTCGCCGCGTCCTCGCTCGAAGCTGTTCTCACCGCGGAGATACTCCTGCAGCGCGCCCAAGTCCTCAGTCCAACGCTGGCCTTCGTGCATCACCGTGTCGAGCTGGAGCCTGACGAGCGCCAGGGCGATCGCCTTGCTCACGTCCTGTGGCCGAGCCGGTGTGACGGTTATCGCGGCGGGCCTGGGAAGCGGGTCGCCGGCATCATCGTAGAGCTCCAGCTCGACCTGGACGGAATCGCCGTCGCCCCACGAGGTAAGGGTAGAAAACACGGCCTTGCGGGCGTCGAGTCCCGCGGCGGCCCGCGTTTCGGGAGGCCCACTGTCGGCGACCGCGGCCGACTCCCACCAATCGGACGTCCTCAGCCAGGACACCACGCTGACGCCCAGCGTGCCGCGGATCTCGCTCGTCACCATTCTGGCCAGCTCGGGTCCATCGATGGAGGCGTCCCAGCCGTACACGTCGACGGGGAGGATCGCCAGGTCCCACACGTGCGGCGCCGGCGTACTCGGGCGAGTCAGCACGTAGGCCACGACCGCGGCGATGATGACGAGCGGCGCCGCTATCGGCGCGTACTTTCGGAGGCCGGTCCGCATCCGAGATGCCGGCTGGGTGAGCGCCTCGCGAAACGTGGCGGCGTCCTCCCAGCGGTCCGCCGGCGCCGGGGCGAGGGCACGGCGCAGAATGCGCACGAGCCGGCCCGGTACTCCGGACCAGTCGGCCTGGTCGGTGGGCGTGGCGATCGACCAGCGCACCCCGGTGAGTGCCTCGTAGACGATCATCCCGGCGGCGTAGAGGTCGCTCTGCGGGGTGGCGGAGCCGGCGATCTGTTCGGGGGCCATGTAGACCGGGGTCCCCACCTGGTGACCCTCGGCGGTGAGCGCCGGCGAATCCTCGCCGGTGGGCTTGGCGATGCCGAAGTCGCCGAGCAGGGCGCGATCCCCGACCAGGAAGATGTTGGCCGGCTTCACATCGCGATGGATCACGCCGCTGGCGTGGGCGGCCTCCAGGGCGCGCAGCAGGTCGGCGCCCAGCCGCACCGCTTCTTCCTCCGGCAGCGGCCCGCGCTCCAGCCGCTCCGCCACCGTGTCCCCCTCGATGCGGTCCATCACGTAGTAGAACAGACCGTCGATCTCACCGGCGCTGTGTACCGGGACGACGTTGGGGTGGCTGAGACTGGCCAGGATACGGGCCTCGCGCAGGAAGCGCTCGGCGGCGGTCGCTGTCGCGAGCTCGGGCCGCAGGATCTTGACGGCCCGGTCGCACTGGAGCGTCACGTCGCGGGCGAGGAAGATGGTGCCCATACCGCCGGCACCGAGCTCGCGCTCGACTTCGTACTGCGGGGCCAATGCGGCCCGCAAACGCTCGAGAAGAGAAAGGGACATCTACAGCAACGGGACGGGGCTGGGACGAGTGACTGTGAAACAGGCTACCCTCTCAGCCGCCCCACGTCAACTTGGGCTTCCGCCCGCTTGACTCCCGCTTGACTCGGCCTCCGCAGAATGCGGTCTGCGATCACGAGATGCGTCCATAACCGCACAGGAGGAGGATCATGAAAAGACTGTTCGCATTGGCCCTGCTGGCCGCGACGCTGGCCGCCTGCGACGACGACGGGGCCCCATGTCCCCCATGTATCGACGAGGAGGTCGAGTTCACGGTGATGACCCGGAACATCTACGTGGGCACCGACATCGACATCCTGATGGTGACGCCGCTGGAGCAGATTCCTGTGGTTACGGCCCAGCTGTGGGCCGAGATCCAGGCCACCGACTTCGCCGACCGCGCCGAGGCGTTGGCCG
>JBDHKT010000531.1:0-2198 GCA_039586255.1 Gemmatimonadota bacterium
CCTGCGCTGGTATTGAGCCGTAAGCCTACTCGCGACCTCCCTTCGCACGGCGAAGGCGAAGACGATCATCGCGACGAGAATGACGAAGAGGAAGGCGAAGAGCAGGCGCGCCCGGAAGCTCACCGACGACTACCTCCCTGCGCGTGCATGCTCGATATGAGAACCGTGCCATCCCAATCGAGGAACAGGCCGATGTGCTCGCCGGCGGCGACCACGTGGCGGCGCGTCTCCACTAGCGGTACCAGGGTAGTGGTGAGATCGAGCAGATGAGGGGCCAGCCACTCGACTCGGCTCGCCAGCTTGCGCGCTGCGAAGCACGGATCGAGGACGATCCGCGGCAGCGGGACGATATAGGCAAACTCCTCGCCGTAACGCAGGCTCGCCTCGAGCTCGTCTCCCGAGAGGCCGGCGGTCAGCAAGCGCGCATCCACCGCCGTGAGTCCGGGGACGGCAGCAGTCAGTGACGCCGCTTCCTGTGACGCAACGACACCCTCCGAAGCGAGGGCCACGATGCGGTTCGCCAGATCCCGGGCCACCGGATCGGCCGCCGGATAGACGATGCGGCTTGGACCGGACGTCCGATAGGCGCCCGGCGGCACGCGAGGGAGACTGCCCGGCATCGGAGACAACTCACCGCACGCAGCAAGATCATCCCACCAGGCGGGCGATTCATGTCCGCGCGCATCGTCACGTACCGCGTCCCGGGCGAGCGCTTTCTGGAGATCGGCAGAGAGCATTTCCGGCTCTCCTCCGGTACGAAGTTCTCTGACCCGCGTGGTCGAGAAGAGTACGTAAGAGCGATCCCAGGGCAGCGGAATGGAAACGTAGGACGGCTGAGGCGCCGCGTAGTCGATCGCCGACTGATCACCGGTTATCAGGACATCGTAGCCGCCGCGCAGTACGTCTCGTGCATCGGCGCCCGGGAACTGAAGGAACCAAATGATCGGCCACTCGGCTGACGGCGGGCGAAGTCGAAGCTCGCCTTCGTCCACCTGGCCAAAATCGACAGGTTCGCCGCTCTCGATGCCCCCGGGCACACTCCCTTGGGGCCAATGCCGAGGCTCGACGCTCCGCGCTACCGCGAACTCGGGATCCGCGAACATGCGCGGCACATCGCCGTGGGGCCGGTCGAGGAATACGGCAAGCCTCCGGGTGCCCTCCACATTGATCGAGTCGATACCGGCGGCAAACGCCAGCTTCTCAGCCGCACCCCCCATCCAACCGACGACGACGTCGTCCGCCGTGACCGGGGCCCCGTCCCAGAAGCTCGCACCCTCCCGCAGTGTGAACCTCCAGACCCGGCCGCCTTCCTCCGAGCTCCAGGATTCCGCCAGGCCGGGGTAGACCGAGCCCCTGCAGTCAACACGCAGGAGGGTCTCGTAGAGATGACGAAAGACGAGCCGTTCGCCGTCGCTCTGCGGCCACGGGGCGTGGCCGATCGCCACCGGGTCCAGGGTTGCCACGGTGATTTCGCCGGGCATTTCCTCCGGCTCGGAGAGAAGTTCGCACTCGTATACGCTGGTATCGGAGGGCGGCGTCTCGGGCGGCGCAGACGGTGGCTGTGCGGGCGGTGGCGCGCAGGTAACGGCAGCGCCCGCAACGGCTACGGAAAAGACGAGTCGCTTCAGGAAGTGAGCTGGCATCTGCGAGCACGTGACCAACGGTCAGCCGTCAGCTTTGAGCGCGGCCTCCGTCTTCTCGATCAGCGACTTGTTGCCCAGATAGAGGGGCGTGCGCTGGTGCAGCTCCTCGGGCTCTATCTCGAGGATCGACCCCCTACCGTTCGACGACGCACCACCCGCTTTCGCGATAACCATCGCCAGGGGCGCCGCCTCGTAGAGCAGCCGCAGCTTGCCCTTGGGACTCTGGGAGTCGGCCGGGTACATGAAGACCCCGCCGTAGAGCAGCGTGCGGTGGAAGTCCGCTACGAGCGTGCCGATGTAGCGGAGGCTGAACCCGTCATCCTTGAGCTCGTCGACCGCCCTCTGCTGGCCCGGCGACCAGCGCTTGTAAAAGGCCTCGTTGACGCTGTAGATCTTCTTGCCGGGATCGGGGATCTTCATGCTCGGGTGCGACAGCAGGAACTCGCCGATGGAGGGCTCGAGCGTGAAGCCGTGCACGCCTGCCCCGGTCGTGTAGACGAGCATGGTGGACGACCCGTAGACGACGTAGCCGGCAGCGAGCTGCCTGTGACCGGG
>JBDHKT010000037.1:0-8971 GCA_039586255.1 Gemmatimonadota bacterium
GATAATCAAGCGGGTCGCGCTCGGGGACCTCGATTCTACCCGAGAGTTGCGGGATCACGATCCCACCGCCCGCATCGTAGATCGTACCGCTCAGGTTTATGTCCTCCGAGGCCGTCGCTTCGCCGTCAACCGTCGGGTGCCCGCTCACGCTCAGCACACCGTTGGCGTGGACGCCGGCGCACGGTCCGAGAACGTCTGGGTTGCCGGGCAGCGTCAGGTCGCCGTTGCTGACTATCGCCCGGAAGTTGGGTGCGGCGAGCACGACCCCCACTTGCGCCACGCCACCGTCTCGCGTCTCACCTCTGCACGTCGCGACCAGGCGATGGTTCGAGTCGATGTAGGGATCGCCGCTGGGGTCCAACGAATCGTTTTCCAACGTCACGTAGTAGCGGCCATCGCCGAGCACCACTCCGGTGTCGGGGACCTCATCAAACGCACCAAGCCCAAAGCCCGACAGGACGCCGTCGTCTCCGGTACCCGGCGCGTCGTCGTCTCCCCGAACGATCTCGCTGTAGGTAAAGTTGCTGAGCGGGCCACGCATCAGCGCCAGCGTGTGGTTGACGCCGGCATCGGCCAGCAGCAGGGCGCGGGTCGCCGAGCGGTGGTTGACAGCGGTCCGGAATTCGACGATCCCAATCGCGGTGAGCGCGGCACCGATCACGGTCAGCAGCGCCATCGCCAGCAGCACGGCGATCAACGCTATCCCCGACTCGTTGCTCCGTACGCGCCCCACCATCGTTCCTCACCTCCTGCTCGCGCGCCTCCGGCCTCCCCGGCCGCTGAACCCGCGACCGGGGTCACTTCATCTATGTAGAAACAACTATGAAGTCGTCCGCGACTCCCACCACGACGCCATCAACGTGCGTCGCAGCTCCCCGGAACAGTCGTAGCTGACCGTCGGGGTTCCGTTGATCTTGTTATCGTCGAACAGGTCGACGGCACCGGTCGGATCCGGGTCGTCGTAGCACAGGATGTGGCCGTCCACGTAGGGAGTACCACCCACCTGACACTGGCTACCGGCGTAGATCAGCCCGGTGTAGTAGGGTGACCTGAGCCCCGTCGTCGTGCCGCCGATCTGCACGTCGCCACCGGCCATCAGCAGGATGTCGTTACTGTTGGCCGGCTCGATGATCGGTGTGCCGCCGACTTGTATCGAGCCCGTGGCGAGGATGCTGATCTCGAGCGGGTTGCCGGGCTCACCCAGGTTGCCGATAACCTGCACGTTGCCCCGAACGCAGTACTTGCCTGGGGCAGCATCCTTGCCGTTGAGTTGATACGTCCACGTGGACGCTTCAAACTGCCAACCGAGGGCCTTGCCGAGGGTGATCTCGAATTCCGGCGGCCCCAGCGCGATCAGCTTGTTGTTCCTGAGCATGTAGTCCGCATCGGCACAGAAATCGAGCGGGTCGTACTCGGGGATGTCGACCCAGGGCCCGGGCTTAGGTTCCTTCTCTTCCCCCGACGTCCCGTAGATCGTGCCGCTGACCACCGCGTCCTCGTAGTACGTGACGTCGCCCGCCACCGTCGGATGCCCGCTGACCGTCATGATCCGATTGGCGTGTACGCCGCCGCACTCACCGACGACGCCCGGGTTGCCCGGCAGGTACAGCGTGCCGTTGGTGGCGATGGCCGGGAAGTTTGGGGCGGCAAGCATGACCCGCACCTCCGCCACACCACCATCGGGCGTTTCGCCGCGGCAGAGAGCGACGAAGCGATGGTTGTTGTCCTCAAAAGGATCGCCGCTGGGGTCCTGGTCGTCGTTGACGATACGCACGTAGTACCGACCATCGCCCAGGAGTATCCCGGTGTCGGGCAGCGCGTCTTCACCGGCGAGCGCGAAGCCCGTGAAGACGCCATCGTCCTCCGTGTCTTCGACCCCGTCGGCACCGACGAGCACATCGCTGTAGCTGTAGCCGGCTAACGGGCCGCGCATCAGCGCCAGCGCGTGGGTCGCACCGGCATCCGCCAGCAGCAGAGCGCGAGAAGCCGAGCGGTGGTTCTTCGCGGCGCGGAACTCGACGACCCCAACCGCGGTGAGCGCCGCACCGAGCGCCGTGAGCAGCCCCATCGCCAGCAGCACCGTCAGC
Organism: Gemmatimonadota bacterium; assembly: GCA_039586255.1. Taxonomy (GTDB): domain Bacteria; phylum Gemmatimonadota; class Gemmatimonadetes; order Palauibacterales; family KS3-K002. Next base: position 2,088 of record JBDHKT010000037.1, read on the forward strand.
AGCGCCATTCCCGACTCGTTGGACCGCAGCCTGTACATCATGCTCATCACTTCCCGTTTCGCAGCCTGACCAGGCCGGAGAGAGTACGCTCGGCCGGATCGGCGTGCTGGTCGCCGCGGGCACGGATCGTCACGTCGACCACGATGGCGCGTGGGCCGATCCGCGCGGGATCGGCGATCACCGACCCGTCACGATCGAAGTACTCGAACGCCAGTGAGTCCACACCGATGAGAAAGGGTTCCTCGGCTCCATCGCTGCCGGACTTCACGAACATGGTATCCGCCCGCAGGAAGAAGGTCAGATCCTCACCGGGATCGTCGATGTCACCGTCAGGCGGATTGTAGTCGGAACGCAGGCGCACGTCGTTGAAGACACCATCGCCGCCTGGATCCGGGTCGATGCCCGGGAGCGGCAGCCCGACCGGGCTGCTGCCCGCCAGGCGCAGGAAACGCGTCAGCGCCAGATGCGCGTATCGCACGCTGCCGGAAGCACGGGCACGATCCCGGCTCGCAACGAAACCGCGCTGCGCGCTCAAGATCGTGCCCAGCATCGGTGCCAGCAGGAGTCCCAGCAGCACGAAGGCGACGATCATGCCGATCGTGCTGAAGCCGGCCCGGCGGCCGGCGACGCTCTTGACCCAACGCTGGTTACTCATGTAGTACGTGTGTCCAGAGGTCCGCGTAACCCGCCGCGGGCGGATCCAGAGGCAGTACCCGTACCGTCACTTGCCTTGTCCCCGCCGGCCCTGCTTGGATCCGCCAACGTCGGGTAAACTTGCGCCCGTCCAACTCAGCCGTGTCCCAGTATCCTGTGATGTTCGAATCGAGGTCCCCACCCGCTACCAGTTCCACCGTGTCCGGCAGTTCGGTCCCGGCCACCGCTTTCAGCTCTTCGACCTTCATCTCCGCCGCCACCGTCATCTGGGTCTCCAACTCTGCCTGCCCCTCCCATCTGTAGCCGGAACCCAGAAGCGCCGCCCCCGCCAGCACCCCAAACGAGAAGATCACCAGCGCTACCATCAGCTCAACGAGACTGAATCCGCCGTTCTGTTTCACAACTTGCGAACCTCGTGACCGCCCGCCGCATAAATGACGATCTCTCGCGACTCGCCGAACAGGTTGACCAGTACGAAGCGGTGACTCGCCCCGTCGCTCATGGCGCCCAACCCGTTGAACACCACCGTGTCGGCGCTTTCCGCATCGAACCGCACCATCCCCGGCAGACGGCGCGGATACCCTGCGGCCCGATAGTCACGGTTCGACTCCCGCTCCAACGTTGCCAAGGCGTTCGATTGGATGGCCCGTATCTTCGCCTGCGACAGATCCGCTGCCAGCGTCTGGGCGGCAGTGTTCAGCTGGTAGAGAGCGACCATCCGTCGGCTCAGCGGACCCGTGGTACCCATGGCAGCGCCGATCAGCAGCAACACGACCGCCATTTCGACCAGCGTGTACCCACGCTTACATCTGAGCGATGTCATCGTCCCCTCTTAACTTTTTCGCCTGACCTTGGGCGGGTCTTGGGCTACGGACAGAATGCCATCTTTGTGCCAAAAAAAAGCGGAATACACGGCAACGACTTACGACCGGCGCGGACAGACTGACCGGTCATAGTTTTCATTCTGACGTAAACTTTTGACGGATCTCCAGGCAGGCGCGGCGCGGGGTTCGAGAACGCTAATTGCTTACCGAAACACGAGTTAGCGGTCGCGGCCGCCCTCAGGGCCGATTTGGCGGCCGCTGCCGGCTAGGACTGCTCTTTGCCGCCCGCCTCTCGCAGCTTCTGGTAGCGGAACGAGAGTGCCAGCAAGACGATCGCCAGCGCCACGAAGCTGACAATTCGATAGAGCTGCGACAGCTGTGAGAGGTCGTAGAGGAAGACTTTCCCGGCGGCGAGCAGAGCCATCCCGAGTCCGGCCCATCGCACCGGTGGTCGCTTGAGCCAGAAGCCGACGACCAGGAGCACGGCCGCGTATGCCATCCAGAAACCGCTGATCGACAGGTCGCGGGCGAGGTCCCAGCTATCGGCCTCGCCGAGCAGATCGAAGAAGCGCTGGATCTCCACCGTCCCCCAACCCAGGAAGAGGACTGCAGCGACGAGGAGGACGATAGGCCGGATCGCCAACTCCCAGGATGCCGAACCCTCGACCCGCTCCGCCGCCACGCCCCAGACGGCGAGCCCGACGGCTACGCCGAGGGCCGTGAGTGCCCAGCCGCCGAGGAACGCGGCATCGAGATCGGGGCGGTCAACAACCGCGGCTCCGTAGTAAGTCATGGCGGCGAGGACGAAAGCGGCCAAACTCGCCGCCCGCGCTTCGACGCTCCTAAGCAGGACGCCAGCCGCCACGAGGACCAGGCCCTCGAGAAGCCAGACCCTGGCCAGCGCGATGCCCGACCAGAGCACCCAAGGTGCCACCAGCCAGAACGCGTAGCCCAACCCGGCCAACCAGGTACTCCTTGTGGCCCGCAGACTCGGTGTTCCCCAAACCGTCTGGGCCAGGTACACGCAACCGATAACGAGACCCACACCGAAACCGATTACGCCGCGCGACTCGGCGTAGGCGGAGTCGCCCAGGCCCACCATCGCGAAGAGGTAGAAGAGCCAGGGCGGCAGGATCGTCACGAGCACGCCGCCAACCTGCGGCTCGAGGACAGTCCGCACGGCCCCGATCAGGTCGCCCCCCTCGCTCTCTTCGGAGCGACTCGCCGATAATTCATCTTCGACGGCCATATCCACGCCGAGGGAAGCGATCAAGCTGACCAACCACAGTCCGCCGGCATACAGGGAGAACCTGAGACCCACGATGGTCCAACCGTCCCTACCGAACCAAAGCACAGCCCAGGTCAGGACGACCGTCAGGAGCGCGATCTCGACCCAGCGCTTTCGGCGCGCCAGCGTCAGTGCCGCAGCGGCCAGAGCCAGCAGATAGAAGCCGTGCGGATCAGGAACGCCAACACTGGAGAGAAGAACCAGAGTGCCGCCCGCCACCGTGACCCCAGCCAGGCCGGCCCACCCGGCGCGCGCGGCGATCGCCAACCCCCCGGCGGCCAAGGCGGCAGCATAGGCGCAGAACGCGACCCCGGTGATCTCCCAGTTGGCACTGCCTCCCCATAGCGTAAGCCCGCCGCGAAGCGCTGCCAGAAGCGCCAACTCGGTCCAGCGCCTCCGCTCGGCCGTTAGCAGAGCGCCCGCCACCAACGCCGAGAGGTAGACCCCGTGCAGGTGTGGATCGCCTTCGCTGAGCAGGGCCATGACTGCCCCGCCGACGACAGCCACGGCCGCCAAGTATCGCGAGCCCGCACGATAAGCGAGCCAGAGACCGGTACCGGAGAGCAGGCCGAGATAACCCAGGCCGAAGAGGGTCGATGCCGAGTCCATCTGCAGCAGTACGGGCGCCAGGTAGCCGCCCACCGCGGCCAGAGCAACGAAGGACTCGGAGTCCCGGAGGATCCCGAGGCTCGCGGCGGCAGCAACCACGACAACCATCAACGCGAACCCGGCACCCGTGGGAAGCAGGGCGTACAGTGCGGTCGCGGCCCAGAGGCTGAGATAGATGGCGCTGAAGCCACCGGCGGCCAGCCAAAGGCCGTAGATTCGATATCCCCGGGCCCGGATCTGGTCACCGACCACGCCCGCGACGACTCCCACCCCGGCACCCAAGAGGACGCGCATCGTCGGACCGATCCAGCCACGCTCGATCGCTTCTTTGACGAAGAAGCCGACGGAGAACACCAGCGCGGCTACGCCCAGCAACAGCAGACCACGACCGCCGAGCCAGAACTCCAGGTCGACGGCCTCTTTCTTTCGGCTGGCCTCGGCCGGAGCCTGCAACGCTTCCTGCTTCGCCTCCGGAAGAACTTCCGGCGTCGCCACCGCAGCCGGCGGCGGTGCCGTCGGCTCCGGTGCAACCGGTTCCGCCACCGCGGGCGGCGGCGGCGCGGCGGGTTTCGGTGGCGCAGCAGCGGCCGGCGACACGGCGGCCGCGCTCTTGTGGCGAAGTAGATCGTGTCTCAAACGCCTCAGCTCGTGATCGAGCTGCTCCGATTGGCGCTCGAGCGCCTCCAGGCGTTTGAGGAGATGTTCTTGTTCGTTGTCGGGCATGGGGGACACCGGCTCCTGTCGGGCTGAGGTAGGACTCGGTGTGTTGGGTGGGGCAATCTACGACGGCCCCCCTGTTGGCAACAGAGGAACCGAGTGCCGGCAGCGACGCTGTTAGCGCTTGCGCTTGCCGAACACCATCCGGTAGACGATGAGCAGAATAAGAGCGCCCAAAACCGCCAGTCCCAGTGAGCGTAATTCGAAACCACTCACCCGGCCCCAGCCGAGCAACGTGCCGACGTAGCCGCCGACGAGGGCGCCGCCTATGCCCAGGAGGATCGTAATCAGGCAGCCCCCGGGGTCACGGCCCGGGTGGATGAGCCTGGCGATCATTCCGGCGATTAACCCAAAGATTATCCAGGAGACGATCCCCATCTATGCCTTCTCTCTGGTTAACAGCGATGCGTTGGGAGTCTCACCCCTCCGTACGCCGCAGGCAGCACGCCGGTTTCATCGCATGCGACTATCAGCCCGCCGCGCTCTTGGCATGCTTGAGCACGACACCCCTCAACGCACCACTGTCCACCAGCTCACGAAGTCGCTCGATGTCATCGCTCAGCACACGATCGCCGGCCAGTGGCGGAACGTGCTGGCGGATGAGCTCGTAACCCTCGGCAACGCCCAGGCCGGGCGTCAGGGGCTTGAGGAACTCGAGCGCTTGGGCGGCGCACAACAGCTCGACGGCCAGTTCGTACTGCAGGCAACGCACGGCGCGGCGCGCCTTACGCGCCGCCGCCATCCCCATCGAGACGTGATCCTCCTTGTTCGCGCTCGTGGTGACGGTATCGACACTCGCCGGATGCGAGAGGACGCGCATCTCAGACAGCAAATCCACTGCGGTCACCTGGGCGATCGCGAGACCGGACTCGACGCCGGGATCCTGCGCCAGGAACGCCGGCAGCGTGGAGAGATCGGGGTTGAGCAAACGCTCGATGCGCTGCTGGCTGATCGCGGCCAGGTCGGTGCAGGCGATGGCCAGGAAATCGAGAGCTTCGGCGATGAGCTGGGCGTGAAAGTTACCCGCGCTGAGGATCTCGCCGGTATCGGCGAAGACCAGCGGATTGTCCGTCGAGCTGTTTATTTCGATCTCCAGAACACCACGGATGAACCTCATCACATCGCGCGCCGCGCCATGCACTTGTGGCATACAGCGCAACGAATAGGCATCCTGGACTCGCGGATCACCATGACGGTGCGATTCGCGTATCTCGCTCCCGGCCACCAACGCGCGTAGTCGGGACGCGCTGGTCATCTGACCCGGGTGCGGCCGGTTGGCGTGCACCCGCTCGTCGAACGGTGTCGGGGTACCGAGCAGTCCCTCCAGCGACATCGCGCCGGCCAGCTCGGCGGTCTCCACCGCTTCCTCCGCCCGCAGCAACGCCAGAACACCCTGGCCCGCCGTCGCCTGCGTTCCATTGATGAGCGCCAGTCCCTCCTTCTCCCGCAGCGTGACCGGCTCGAGCCCGGCCCGCTCCAGCGCCGAGCGTGCCGCTACCGGCCCCGAATCGCCGTGCACGCGTCCTTCACCCATGAGGCAGAGCGCCACGTGGGCGAGCGGTGCTAGGTCGCCGCTCGCTCCTACAGACCCGAACTCCGGGATCAGCGGGTCTATTTCAGATCGTAGCAATGAGAGGAGCAAATCGACGACCTCACCGCGGACGCCCGAGTTGCCGCGGGCGAGCGAGTTGGCGCGAAGCAGCATCAACGCCCGGCCTACCTCGCGGTCGAGCGGTTGACCCACCCCAGTCGCATGGCTCCTGACCAGGTTCTCCTGCATCGCGAGACGGCTCCCGGGGGGGACGGCGACCTCGGACAGCCGGCCGAACCCGGTGGTTACCCCGTAAACGGACTCGCCGCTTTCGAGAACCCGCTCCACGACCTGGCGTGAGGCGTCGACCGCTCGCCTGGCATTCGCGGACAAAGCGACGTTCGCTTCCAGCCCACGGGCCACGCGCTCCACATCTTCGAGTCTCAGGCTGTGGCCATCGATCTCCAGCATTTCACGACCTCCCTAGCTGGTCCATCCTCGGGCAGGGATCCCCGGGATAATAGGCAGGCCCATATCACCCGGGTAGGATCAGCTGCTGGGCCGGCGAGAAAGCGCGACCCCGGATCAACAGCATGCAGATCACCGAAGCGAGTCCGGACGCCGCAACGATCATTGCGACGACGACGAATTGGTAGATCGCCGCGTAGATCGGATCGCTGCCGGCCAGGACCATCCCGGCCATCAAGCCGGGAATCCAGACAATACCCAAGGCCCTTAGCGTATCGATCCGCGGGATCATGGCGGCTCGAACCGCAGCCTCCACGTGCGGTGCTACCACCCGGTTGGGAGCCGCTCCCAACGCCAGGCCCGCCTCGATGAAACCGACGCTCGCCCCCAGCTCGGAGCGGAAACGTTCGAGGGCGAGGGCCACCGAGTTCATCGCCGACGCGATGATCATGCTGCCCACCGGGATGAGCGACGCCATGCGTGGGTCGATGACGCCCAGCACAGTCATCAGGGCGATCACAACACCTGCACCGCCGGCGATCCCGTAAAAGCAGATTACGAATGCCCCCGGGATCCCCTGTGCCCGGCGCGCCGAGGTGGCCGCCGCGGCGAGCATCATGAACAGGAGAACGAATACGCTGGTCCACGACGGGCCTCGAAACACGACAACAAGTATTGATCCCACCGCGACGATCTGAACGAATCCGCGCACCAGCGCGACGACTGTCTCGCGCTCCAAATGGATGTCGTTGCGGCGCGCAACATAGACGACGGCCAGCGCCAGCAGCGCACT